>JBKOZG010000343.1:0-4482 GCA_046725775.1 Actinomycetota bacterium
ACCCACGCAGCGGCGATCGCCCACACGATGGCGTTCACCCAGTCCAGGGACGCGTCACTGAAAATGCGGTCGTTCTTGACCAAGGTGAGCAGCTTCCAGGTGGACACGATCACCACCTGGATACACAGCACCCAGAACACCGTCACAGCAGTCGCCGGCAACCTCAGATAGGCATGCTCCGGGTCCTCCTGGGCCGTGTGCGCGAACTGCCCGGGCGGCGACATGATCTGGAAGAGGACCAAGACCCCAAACAGCAACACGAGGAAGACCCTGAGAAGGGCTACCGCTCGATGGCTCAATCACCATACATCGACTATCGCTTATCTTCTATCGATCATCAATAGATAGGTAGCTGTACACCATGGAGGTCCTACCGTGTTTGGTGGTAGCCCTTCCATTGGTGCAATTCGGTGGATGCGCCGCCGAGGCTCATGCGCCGAGCGCAATCCGGCTGACTTTCACGCCTGACGCGCCTGGGCGGATGTACTCCGTTGGTCTCTCTTCTATTCGACGGCGCGTGCGAGAGCACGTTCTGATTCTTCTGGGCGCGCTGAGTGGCGCTGCTTTGTAGTGTCGCAATAGTGGACTCGATACTCCTGCTGACAAACGTCAAAGCAGGCAGTGCGCACGACGAGAAACTGGACGTCGCCGTTGCCGCACTTCGAACATCTGCCACGGTTGAGGTCTGCATTACTTCCCGCCAAGATGAGCTCGACGATGTCCTTAACCACTTGGGGCGCCGACAGCTGGTTGTGGCTGGCGGAGACGGCAGCTTCCACGCCGTTGTTGCGGCGCTGAATCGTCGCAACGAACTCAGTCAGACGGTGCTCGGCCTCATTCCAGTTGGCACTGGCAACGATTTCGCTCGCGCGGTTGGGATCCCGCTTGACCCGGAGGCCGCCGCGCGTGCCGTCTTAGCCAGAAAGGTCGGCCCAATCGACCTGGTAGTTGATAGTGCCGGGGACGTCGTCGTCAACAACGTTCGGGTCGGTATGGGCGCGGACGCGAGCCGCCAAGCGATCAAGTGGAAGAAGCGACTCGGTCGCCTGGGCTACGCAATCGGCGCTGTCAAGGCGGCACTGCAGCCGCATGTTCTGCAAGTGCTGATAGTCGTGGACGAAGAGATTGTGGCGGATGTCGACGGTGCCGTACTGGACATTTCAATCGGCAACGGCGCGACCGTCGGTGGAGGCCTGCCGGTGAATCCTGCCGCCCATCCTCAGAGCGGACAGATGGACGTGATGTTGTCCTTTGCCATTGGTCCGGTCGCCCGAATCGGCTATGGAATCGATCTGTTGCGGTGCCGACATCTGACGCGAAGGGACGTGCTACACAGGCGCGGAAACACTGTGTCAATCTCTGGGACAGCCTTCTACCCCAGCTCCGACGGCGAGATATCGGGTCCGGTAAGCAACCGCACCTGGCGGGTGGTGAAATCCGCCTTCCAAATGACGCTGCCCTGACACCGACGGTCGCGGTCGTTGCCGGCTGGACAGGAGCCCTGCCATCCAGCCAGTGCTCTGTACTGTGGTGGTCGACATGTACGTCTTTCGCGCCGAACTGTGGCAGTTCGACGGTCCGGGCGCCTGGTACTTCGTCAGTTTGCCGCCAGACGTCGCTGACGACATCCGTGCCGAATTTGGCGCGCAGGCGGCTGGCTTCGGCTCAATCAAGGTCGAAGCTGCGGTCCGTTCGACGCAGTGGAGCACGTCGCTGTTCCCTGACAAGACCCGAGGAACCTATCTGCTTCCGGTCAAGAAGTCCGTGCGGGTGGCGGAGAACCTCGAGACGGGCGACATGGCAACGGTTACCCTCCGGATCTGACCGCGATGCGGAAGGTCTTCCGTTTTTCTTCGGCAACTGGTTCGCCAGGGCGTACCTGATTGCTCGTTGCCATCTTTGCCGTCTTGTCCTTCGCGGCGGGCAGGTTCGCGGGCGAGCAGGCCAGTTTCGCGGCCGGTTTCGTCCTGATCCTCGTTAGTGTCCCGTGGTCATTGCTTATGCCTTCGCCCGTTGACCTTCCATCGGGTTGGCCCGGCGAGGTGATCTTCTTCGGCGGACTGGCGGTCATGCTCTGATCAACGCTGCGGTGATCAGCCTTGTCGCGCACGCCGTGGGTCGTCTAATCCGAAGCCGGGCATGATCAGCTGCAAGCTGCTGGCCAGCGGGAATACTGGCTGTGTGAAGGCGCTCCTGGTGCTGCCAGCCGCTGTGCTCCTGGTGGCATGCGGTGCCGCCGGGCCGACGAGTGCGCCAGTGCCGGAGGCCTCGTCACCCAACTCAGAAGTTGCATCAGCGCAGCCGCACTCAACTGCCGCGACGCCAGCTCGACCAACTACCACCCCCTCGCCCGAGGCGACGAAGCCGCCGCATCCGATCTCAGTGCAAGCGTTGATCAACAAGAAGTACGACGGTCGCGACCTCAAGATCGGCCGACTGCTGGCGGACCATGGAGCGTACCGGCGCTACACCATCACGTATCGCGGTGACGGCCTCACCATCTCGGGCGTCATGAACGTCCCCGACGGCAAGGGCCCGTTCCCGGTCCTGGTTCTCAACCATGGCTACATCGATCCGGACAGCTACGTACCTGGCCAGGGCATGGCGCGCGAGCACGACTACCTGGCGCGGCACGGCTACGTCGTGCTGCACACGGATTATCGAGGTCATGCTTCGTCGGACAACGACAAGAACGTGGATTACGAACTCCGGTTGCCCTACGCAGTTGACACGATCAACGCGGTCAAGGCGGTCAAATCCTCGAAGCTGCCGTTCCTGGACAATAATCGGGTCGGTTGGCTCGGACGCTCCATGGGCGGTGGCGTCACGTTGAACGCGCTGGTGGCCCAGCCGGGTCTCGTCGATGCCGCCGTTATCTACGCTTCCGTGAGCTCGCTGGCCGCCGACAACTGGAAACAGTTCTATCGACCATCGGAAGATCGAGCGAGGACCAACCGACGGATTGCGCGGACGTACGGACTGCCGGACGAGTCACCCGAATTCTGGCGCGCGGCATCGTCGCGGCCCTACTTCGATCGGGTGACCGAACCGCTGCTGGTACACCACGGGATCCAGGACGACACCTGTCCGATCCGCTGGTCAGAGGCAACTGTCAAAGCGCTCACGGCGGCCGGCAAGGACGTCACCTTCGTCAAATACCGCGGTGAAGGCCACACATTCGAGCGCCAGTGGCAGCGCTCGATTGAGCGGACAGTGGACTTCTTCGACAAGCACTTGGACTAGCGATAAGCGTCTGCTATACCCCCTAGGGGTATATTGCATCAGTCCATGGGGCGCTCATTTACCCGCCACACTCCCGCCGAGATGGGTAATAGATACGCAATGACTGAACCAATGGCTCTCATCGCCGATCGATACCGCCTCCGGCACGTCGTGGGAAGCGGGGGAATGGGCGTGGTTTGGGAAGCCTGGGATGAGCGCCTGGAACGCCGGGTCGCGCTAAAACAGCTGCATCGTCAGTCTGGAGCCTCAACAGCGGAAGCGGGGCTGGCCAACAAGCGAGCGATGCGGGAGGCACGACTCACTGCGCGACTCAACCATCCCCACGCCGTACCGGTGTTCGACGTTGTTGAGCAAGAGGGCCAGCTCTGGCTGATCATGCAGTTCATCCCCTCCATCACGCTTGCTGACGTGCTCAAAGCGGGCGGACCACTGCAACCGTACGAAGCAGCGCAGGTAGGTGCAGAAGTCGGGTCGGCACTCGCGGCGGCCCATGCGGTCGGCATCGTCCACCGGGACGTGAAGCCGGGCAACATCTTGATCGCGGACGACGGTACGGCCTTAATCAGCGACTTTGGGATTGCACATGCATTGGGGGATGCGACGCTCACCACGCGAGGGCTGGTCCACGGCACGCCGGCATATCTCGCACCTGAAGTCGCCCGCGGCGGTGAAGCGGACTTCGCATCGGATGTGTTCTCACTGGGCGCCACCTTGTATAGCGCGCTGGAAGGGACCCCACCGTTCGGCACAGACGTGAACTCCATCGCATTGCTGCATCGCGTGGCGTCCGGGCAATTCCCTGCTCCGCGGCGAAGCGGTGCGCTGACGCCAGTGATCGTTGAAATGCTCTCCTCCGATCCGGAGGCCCGTCCATCCATGAAAACAGTTGCCGACAATTTGACGCAGTGGGCAACGGGAGCACCTTCGGGCGCGAGTGGCCAGACACTCACTCCACCGGCACCAGGGGAGGCAGCAACAGGCGAGGCAGGCGATCTGGGGTTGTCGAAGACCCACCCTGTGACGCCGTCAGGGCGCAAATCGACGACAACGCCAGCGCCCGACAACTCCGATCAGCGTTCGCCCGAACCCCCGCGCCGACGCGGCATTGCGGCAGCTGTGGCCATCGTTGCCCTTCTCGGCATCGGAATCCTGGTAACCGCCCTGCTGGTGGACGACAGGACTGGTAGTCCGACAGCCGGCTCACGCCAGTCGAGCTCCGCCGCACCCCAGAGCACGAGG
>JBKOZG010000162.1:0-13159 GCA_046725775.1 Actinomycetota bacterium
CGGCGATCGGTGAGCTCTCCGACGGCGAGATCCCGACGCACCTCGAGGCCGATCACGAAGAAGAACAACGCCATGAGACCGTCGTTGATCCAGTGGGCAAGGTCCATCTGGAGGCCGACGTCACCTAGCACGACCGAGCCCTCTGTTGCCCATAACGCCTCGTACGCACCCGACCAGGGCGAGTTGGCCCACAGCAGGGCGACGACCGTGGCGCTCACCATGAGCAGCGCACTTCCGGACTCGGTAGCCAGGAACCGCCGCAGCGGCTCTGACAGCTGCCCCAACAGCTCGGAACGGCGAGTCTGGTCTAAGGACTGACGATTGCGTACCTGCCGTAATGCCGCGGGACGGCTAAGGGTCATGACAGTCAGGCTAGGGATTCGGTACCGGCACCGTCCACGGTGGCCGCGGCTGCAGGTTGCGGCGAGGCGTGTTGCGATGCGCGGCCTGCAGAGGCCCCAGCTTCAGCCGTCGGCTTTTGCCGCGCCTGAGCCGTAGCCGGCGGCGACCCGCTGGTCTTTCACGGTGTGGGCACGGTGGAGGAGGTCCATGAGCTCGTGCTCGTCGCGGATGCGACGGCGGTACTTCTCGGGCAGGCCATGGATGATTTGTTCCTCCTGCAGCAGCGCCTCGAAGGTCTTCTCCCGAAGCCGCTGATCGGCTTCGTAGCTCAAGTCCAGGTACTGCCTAGCGTGCCGGCGGGCGTTCGCGACTGCGTTCTGGGCACGGCCCTTCGGGCTGATCAGGGAGGCGACTACCGTGACCAGCAGGACGCCGATGATGACACTGAGGGAGAGCCCGGTGCTGATCTCGACCACGTTGACCGGATCGCCGCCATTGATAAACGGCACATTGTCCTCATGCAGGGCGTGCAGGATGAGCTTGATCCCGATGAACATGAGGATCGCGGCAAGCCCGTAGCTGAGGTAGATGAGCCGGTCCAGCAGGCCGTCGATAAGGAAGAAGAGCTGCCGCAAGCCGAGCAGAGAGAACGCGGTGGCGGTGAAGACGATGTAGACGTTCTCGGTGAGGCCGTAGATGGCGGGGATCGAGTCGAGCGCGAACAAGATGTCGGTGCCGCCGATGGCGGCCATGACGAGCACCATCGGGGTCAGTACTTCTTGCCGTTCTCGACCGTGACAAGTTTGTCGCCGTCGTAGTGGTCGGTGGTGCGAAAGAGCTTCTGGGCGATCCGCACCATGATGTTGTCCCCGCTGTGGCTCTCCTCGCCTTCAGGTTTGAGCATGTTGCCGGCGGTGAGAAGCAGGACCAGGCCGAACAGGTAGAACACCCAGGCGAACTGGTTGATCAACGCGGCGCCGATGAAGATAAATCCGGTCCGGGCGATCAGGCAAGCACGATCCCCACCAGCAGCACCTTTTGTTGGTCGGACGGCGAAACTGGCCATGATGATGAGGAAGACAAACAAGTTGTTGACTGACAATGCCTTCTCGGTCACGTAGCCGGCGAAGTACTCCGTTCCCATCGACTGGCCACCGAATATCCATACCCCTAGTCCGAAGAGGATGGCGATCCCGGGTAGAGCGAGGACCATACGGCTGCCTCTTTTAGCGTGGGCGAGTGAGCTTTGCGGACGTGGAAAACGAAGTCAAAAAACCAACATCGCGACGATGCCGACCACGGTCAGCAGCCACACGTACCCGGGAACGTCCATTGCTCCTCAGCTTCTGTCGACGGCAGGCCAGTGGGGTTGCGGCGACGACTGCCGACCGCAAGGTGTGGGTCTTTCCTGACCATGATGGAACTGTGGGTGCAGACCGACCAGGGCCCACTCATCCCGCCGCGTCGAGGGAAGTGCCCGCGCGGAACGCCTGCTCGGGATCGACCTCGGCCAACACCATCACATCCTCTGCGACCATGCCGAGCAGACAGGCCGGGTCGCCCAGGACATCCCGGCCATTCGGCCACCTTCGCGCCCATTCTCCAGCCCACCTTGGACACCGGGACCCAGGCGCTGGTCGTCGCCGCCCTCGCCTGGCTCGGCCGCTAACCAACGCCATCACCTGACGCTGCGGACCCCTCGCGCCCAGTCCCGGGTGGTTTCGATGCGTCGATGCCGAAATGCAAACCGACCACTCGGATCAGGAAGCACACCAGGGCCCCAGCGAGCGTCACCGGTACGCCGAGCACGTTGTTGACACCGCCGCTGTCGGCGGCCACGACGAGCGCAGCACCGACCAGAGCCGGGATCGCGTACAGTCCACTGCTCAACACGCTGGGAACCCGCTGGATCAGCACATCCCGGACCGTTCCGCCACCCACCCCCGTGATCGCCCCGAGGATGATTGCCTGCGCCGGGCCGACCCCCAGCTCGAGCGCCTTGCCCGCTCCCGTGACCGCGAACAGGCTCAGTCCGGCCGCGTCCAGCACATCGATCAGGCTGGTGAACCGAGTCAGCCAGCGGCTGAACATGAACGCGATCAACCCACCGCCGGCAGCTACGGCCAGGTAACGCCAGTCGACGAACGTGGCCGGCGGCAGGCCGCCAAGCAAGACGTCACGAATGATGCCCCCACCAACTGCGGTGATCATGCCGAGGGTGATAACCCCGACGATGTCCAGATGCGCGGCACGGACGGCGGTCAACGCACCGTTCAACGCGAACGCGAACGTCCCCGCAAGGTCCAAACCAGCAGCACAGGCGGATCAGACATAGCAGGTGTCTACCGCATCGCCCACCGAGACCCTAGCCGGACGGTGGCCGTGGGTCCCGCTCGGCGACAGGCGTGGAGGGACTGTCGGCTACACGATGGGACTGGCCGGTCTGAATCCGAAAGGAGTCAGACCATGACTGGCACGATCGACCTTCTATGGAGGGTTCGCCATCGTGGGCGGAATAGCAGAAGTGCTCCGTGCCTGATCACCCTAGGCTCCAGCCCGTGCCGCGCCCTGGCGCGCCAAAATTCGACGGTTCCAGGCGTGGGAAGAGAGTCAGTACTATGACGCAATCGCCACAGTGGTGGTGTGCGGAGTGTTATCGGCCGAGTTGCCTACGTAGACGGTGTACTCGCCCGGTTTGACCACGAAATTCTGGCTGCAGTAGTCCCACACGCTGAAAGGATGGTTCGTCGCCGCTGGTCGATGGTGATCATCACTGGCTTCGATTCCCCGGGCTCCATAAACACCTTCTGGAATCCGACGAGTCGCTTAGGAGGTTGGCCCTCTACCGGCATCCCGAGATACACCTGGACCACCTCGGCGCCGGCCAATTGGCCGGTATTCGTCACAGATCCAGTCACAATCACCGGCGCTTGAGCACCGCCGGGCGCGTTCACCGAGACGTCGGCAATGTCGAAGGTGGTGTAGGACAGGCCGAAGCCGAATCCGAACAGCGGCTTGATGGCTTGCGCCTGGAACCAGCGGTACCCCACCTCCAACCCTTCGGAGTACCGGATCACCGGGTAGCCGTCGCCCTCGTCCGTGCCCGTATACCGTTCGGGCTTGCCGGCGTACAAAGTGTCGTCTTTCGACCTGGGATAGGAGGTCGGCACCTTGCCGGAGGGGTTGACCACCCCGAACAGTAAGTCCGCGACGACGTGTCCGTCCTCGGTGCCCTGGCTCCACGCCTCCAGGACCGCCGGGGCCTTGTCGATCCAGGGCACCCTTCATCACCACGACCGTGGTCGGGTTGATGCCCAGCAGTTCGTCCAGCATCCGCTTCTGGTCATTGAGCATGTTGGCATCTGCCTGGTCGGCGCCTTCGGTCGCCACCAGGCCTGCCATCAGCACCACTACGTCGGCTTCCTTCGCCGCATCCCTGGCCTCGTCCAGGTTGGACAGATCGTCCGCGACGGTCACCTTCGTCACGGTCGCGGACGAGCCGAGATCCCGCAGCACGTCCTGCATGCCTTCCAGCGGCGGCACGGCGTACAAAGGGGATGACCTTGGACGAGCCGCCGCCGCCGAGGCAGGCCTCGTCGACGAACTTTGATTGACCAATGATGACGATGGAACCGACGCGCGAGTCGAGCGGCAGCAAGTCCCTTCGTTCTTGAGCAGAACGGCGATCTGGGAGCCGATGGTTCGGGCGATGACGCCGTGGGCCTGGGCATCAATCTCGCCCGAGATCGTAGGCCGCTCGAACTGTCCGAACCGGAACATCTGGGTGTAGCGGCGCACCAGGGCACGGTCGATGGTCTCGATCTCGAGGCTGGTGTCGGAGAGGGCGGCCTTGACATTCGTCTCGTTGAACCACTTGGCGTCCGGCATCTCGTGATCCATGCCGGCATTGAGCGAGGTGGCGCAGGAGCGGCAGGACCAGAAGTCGGACTGGACGTAACCATCGAAACCCCAGTCCGTGCGCAGGATGTCGGTCAGCGTGTACCGGTATTCGGTGGCATACACACCTAGTCCCGGGAGTGATAGACCTATCCCGGCTGGACCATCAGCGACGATCGGCTCCAGCTTGTAGAACCCCTTGGCCGCAGTCCAGATGTCCAGGTGCCCTGACCGCGAACGTGAGTGGGGTGCGCCATGTCACCCCACGGCTGGTCCTTAAAGCGGCCGTGGCCGCCATGTCTGCATTCTTTGCGTCAGCGCTGGTCATACCAGCACTGTGGCATCCACTGCATCCGCAGGACAAGATCACTTCCTCACCCGAGCGTGATCATGACGGTTGATCGTGTTGCTGCCCAGCAGCACCGTGCCGTCGTCGTCAGATGCGCTGAGGCCAAGATCGGCTCGCTCGTCATAGGCTGAGATGGCGTGTTGGACATGGACTGGAGAAGGAGTCCTTGTGGAGCGGACCGGACTGCGCCTCATCTTGGTCAGGCACGGGGAAACAGAGTGGGCTCGTGACGGCCGGCACACCGGGCGTACGGATATCCCGCTGACTGAACTGGGCCGACTGCAGGCGATGGTGCTCGGAGACCGGCTTCGTGGCCGCACTTTCGTCCGAGTGATGACCAGCCCCTTAGCCCGCGCATTTGAGACGTGCCGCCTGGCAGGTGTGGCAGAGGATGCTGAAATCAGCGACGATCTCATGGAATGGGACTACGGCGCATACGAAGGGCGCCGAACCGCTGAGATTCGTGAAGAGGTACCGGGCTGGTCCATTTGGCGCGACGGAGCATCGGGCGGTGAGACCGCAGCGGAGGTTGGTGCACGGGCGGACAGGGTGATAGCGCAGGCGCTCACGGCCACGGGTGACACAGTCTTGTTCGCTCATGGCCACTACTTGCGGGTGCTCACCGCACGCTGGCTAGGCCTCCCCGCGGAGGCTGGCAGGCTCTTCGCGCTCGCCCCCGCAACGATCGGCATACTCGGTTACGAGCGAGAGCAACGCGTGATCATTCGCTGGAACGATCGGTGCCATCTTGTGCTGCCGTCCTACATATGGGCGGAGCAGGGCGACCTGGACGTCCGAGTGGGCGATCCCAGTGTTGGAAGCGGTGACGATCGCTCTGGGCCCGGACGCGGCAGAGCCCGAGATCAACAGGCCTCGAGCGCCGGAGACCTAACGGCACCTTAATCGGACGGCGGATTCTTAGGTCCGCATCAGGCTTGTGGTACTGGCCGTCTTCGAGGCAACAGTAAGGAGACTTGGTCAATGACTAATACGTCAAGAGTGGGCATCGTTGGCTTTGGCGCGCAAGGATCTGTGTACGCTGAATTGATCTCCGGCGCCACGGTCCCCAACATGGACCTCGGTGCCATCTGCGAGGGAAACCCGGCCACGCGACAGCTCGTCGAGTCGAAGTATCCCGCAGCAGCGTTCTACGACGATTATGTGACGATGCTGGACAGCGGCAGCGTCGATGCGGTCGTCATCTGTGTGCCGTCCTACCTGCACCCGCAGATGGGAATCGACGCGCTGCAGCACGGTATTCACGTCCTGCTGGAGAAGCCCGCCGGCGTGTACACCAAGCAGGTCGACGAGCTGAACGCGGCCGCGGCGACGAAGCCGGAGTTGACCTTCGCGATCATGTTCAACCAGCGCAACAACCCGCTGTACCGCAGGATCAAGGAAATCGTCAGCAGCGGTGGAATTGGCGCGATCCGTCACACGAGCTGGATCATCACGACCTGGTGGCGCCCGCAGGCCTACTACGACCAAAGCGCCTGGCGGGGTACGTGGGGTGGCGAAGGCGGCGGGGTGCTTGTTAACCAGGCTCCGCATCAGCTGGATCTATGGCTGTGGATTTGCGGATTGCCACAGTCGGTGTATGCCAAGGTCGCGTACGGTTTCCGACGCGCCATAGCGGTCGAGGACGAGGCGACCGCCATCGTGGATTATGGCCAAGGCGCCACTGGAGTCTTCACCACTGCGACTCATGATTTCGTCGGCACTGACCGACTCGAGATCCTCGGCGACAGCGGCAAGATCGTGGTCGAGAACAGCGCGACCGCGACGATAACGCGGCTGAAGAAGCCGGAGCGTGAGCTCAGCGAGACCATGGATCAGCAGGACATATCCAAACTGTTAAGCAGACACCTTGATCTATCCCAGTACTACTCCTCGGAGATCATCGAGTCCGACGCAGAATGGGGCGTGCAGCATGCAGGAATGCTGGCGAACTTTGCGGCCAACATTCTTGACGGCACTCCACTGATCGCACCTGGGGTGGAGGGCATGAATAGCGTCCGGCTTGCGAACGCCATCCATCTCTCCAGTTGGAAAGGTCGGGAGGTACCGTTCAACTTCGACGATAAGGATTACTTATCCGAGCTGAATAAGCGGATCCGGGACGAGAGCCTTTTCGCAGAGCGGGCATAGCCGGGATTAGGCGAAGAGCAAGGGGCGTGCTGATGTCGGTGCGGCCGTGAGGGCGACCGCCGTGGTTGCCTGAACCTTGGCCGTAGCGCATCGCGGTTAGCTCGCCGGGCCGCGATCATCAAGAATCTGGACAACGCAACAGGTGGACATTTTGGACTATGCCGACCGGCAGGGCATCGTGATCATCGATGAGACGGCTGCCGTCGGTTTGAACATGTGACTGGGCGGCGGCATCTTCGGCGCCCAGGGTTATCAGACGTTCTCGCCAGACACCGCCAGCGACGCAACCCGGGAGGTGCATGCTCAGGCCATCCGCGAGCTGATCGCCCGGGACAAGAATCACCCAAGCGTGGTGTTGTGGAGCATCGCGAACGAGCCAGAATCCGACACCGAGGAAGCGGAAAACTACTTCTAGCCACTCTTCGACGTTGCCCGCCAAGCCCGATCCCACTCGGCCCGTCGGCTTCGTCAACGTGAGCTGGCGCCCCACGGTAGATGCCGGGTCTCCCAGTTCAGCGACGTGTTGATGTTGAACCGCTACTACGGCTGGTATGTCAACACCGGTGATCTCCCGGCAGCCGAGCTTGCCTGGGAAGACGAGCAAAGGCTGGGCAAGTGAAGGCAAACCGATCATCATCACCGAGTACGGTGTCGACACCTACCCCGGATTGCACTCCCTGGATGCAAGCCCATGGACCGAGGAGTACCAGGTGGACTACCTGGATATGAATCATCGAGTCTACGACCGCATCGGTGCCGTGGTCGGCGAGCAGGTCTGGAACTTCGCCGACTTCACCACGACCTCCCGAATCATGTGGGTCGGCGGCAACAAGAAAGGCGTCTTCACCCGCGATCGGCAGCCCAAGGCCGCGGCCTACGCGCTCCGCCGGCGCTGGCGCAAAGATCTCTAAAACTGCACCCTATTGTCGGTACGCCTCGGTTCTCACCAGGATGGTGATCATGTCCCCTACCTCCGAGCTCAGCCTTCATCCTGATCGCCTGTTGCCGTCCGAACCTGGTGTCCGTTCGACCGCCCGCGAGCTGTACGACAGCGTCAAGGACCTGCCGATCATCTCGCCGCACGGCCACGTGCCGCCACAATGGTTATGGGTGCCCATCGGCTGCGCAACCACCGTCGCCGCCTGGGTGCTGCATCTGCGCGGGCTGGGCGCTCCAATCAAAGACCCAGGAGCTGGCCCGGCTCAAAAGGCAGCCAATTCCGGTGAGCTGCGAGAGGCCGTACCTGCGGTCTTGGAGGTTCTTGAACTTGGGCTCGGCGGCGATGGGGACTTCGTCGACGCTGTTATTCGTCAAGCCGGCGCGATCCAGTCCCAGTGACATGAACACCCCTACTGCTGGCGTCATCATCGGCGTCGATGTCGGTACGACCGCAGTGAAGGTGGCGGCCTTCGCCGTCAACGGCGCGGCTGCCGAGCTGCCCAGGGCGCTCCGCGAGTATCCGCTTGAACAACCCCAGCCGGGTTGGCAGGTGCAGGAGCCGACAATCGTGCTTTCGGCCATCGATAGCGCAATCGCTGACTGCGTTGCTCAACTGCGCGATGCCCAAGTGCTGGCGGTCTCCCTCTCCACTGCCATGCATGGTCTGATCGGGCTTGAGGCTCAGTGCCGCCCATTGACACCGCTGGTGACCTGGGCCGACTCGCGTGGACACTTGGAAGCGCGGGAACTGCGCAAGCAGGGGCTCGCGCGTGTGCTGCTACACCCGCACCGGCACCCCCGCGCATCCGATGAGCCCGCTGGTCAAACTGATCTGGTTTAGTCGACACGAACAGCTGCTCATGGGCCAGGCGCGCTGGTGGGCGGGCCTGAAGGACTACGTACTTCACCACCTCACCGGCGAACTGGTCACCGAACTGTCCAGCGCTTCAGCGACTGGGCTGCTCGATCTGAAGAGCCGGAACTGGGACGCTCAATCACTGGATCTGGCCGGGATCAACGCCGACCAGCTGCCGCCGGTCTTGCCCACTACCACGGTGCTCAAGCTGAGCGAAGAAGCAGGACAAAAGATCGGCCTGCCTGGCAATCTGCCCGTCGCTGTTGGAGCTGCTGACGGTCCGCTCGGCAACCTCGGCACGGGCGCGATTGTTCCAGGCCTGGCGGGCCTGTCGCTCGGGACAAGTGGCGCAGTTCGGATGGCGGTGCCAGAGCCGAGCTTCGACGCAGGTTGGCGGTGTGGCTCTGGACACCTTCGCCTCCTCGCTGGTCGGCGTTGGCGCCGATCGCCGGGCCCGTACGCCGTGCGTCACCTATGCCGACTCCCGGTGCGCGGCCCAGGTCGGCGAACTGCGACGGCAGCTGGACGAGCGGGTGATCCAACAGCGCACCGGATGCCAACGCCAGCTATCTGACGGCGCGACTGCGATGGTTGCACGACACGATGCCAGACACCTTCCGCAGTGTTCGCCACTGGATGTCCCTCGGTGAGTACATCTACTCCCAGATCCTGGGGGTGACAGCGGCCGGGACGTCGACAGCGGCGTGGACCGGAATGCTGGATCGGCGTACCGGTCACTGGGATCAGGAGCTGTTGGATGTCTGCGGGGTACGCGAGGAGCAGCTGTCCGAGGTCCGCGATCCCGACCAGCCGATCACCGAAGTCGACGGTGCCGTACGCCGCAGATGGCCCGCCCTGGCGGGAGCAGCATGGTTGCCAGTGGTCTCCGACGGCTTCTCCAGCAATATGGGCGCCGGCGCTGTTGATGAGTCGGCCGTCGCCGCCTCCGTAGCCACAAGTGGCGCTATGCGGGTTCTCGTGCACAGCATTCCCGAGGAGATACCGTCCGGGCTCTGGTGCTATCGCGTCGACGGCTCGCGCTCGCTGTTGGGTGGGGCTGTCAATGATGTGGGCCGTGTCGTCAGCTGGCTGCAGTCCACGGTGCGGTTCCTACCCGAGGACGACTTCAACCTGATTCTGGCTGCGGCGCCGCAGGCCAGCACCCCGCTTGTCCTGCCTTACCTCTCCGGAGAGCGCAGCACGGATTGGGCGGCCAACGCGCAGGCAGTCATCGCAGGAGTCTCCGCAGCCACGACGGGCGCAATGCTCTTCCGTGGAGCGATGGAAGGCGTCGCGATCTCGTACGCCAGGATCGCCGAACAGCTGCAATCGGTAGCCGGTCAGCCGCAACAGATCCTGGCCAGTGGGCGGGTAACCCAGGACTTGCCAGCCTGGCTCCAGATACTCGCAGACGTGCTCCAGACGCCTGTCATTCCCGTAACTATCAAACGCTCCACACTGCGGGGTACCGCCCTGATTGCGCTCGAGGTACTGGCGCCAGACGTAGCTCGAACGGCTTCGGCTACCGGTGAGATCCGACAACCCGTCGCCGATCGAGCGGCCTCGTACAAAGCTCGCAAGCAGGACTACCAGACCCTGTACGAGGCAGCGATCGCGCCGACCGGAGCGGAGCCCCAGCCGGGCATCGCTAGTCGTCCCAGCTCGCCGCTGCGAAGGGCAACCTCTGGCAAGTGATTGCGACGTGGTACCAACCATGACTGAATGCATATGTGAATGCCGAGCCACACCCGGATCTGACTGCCACTCCGTACACGTTGGACACGGAAGCGATCGCTTGGGTACAGAGCACCATCGACTCGATGGCTGAGGACGAGAAAATCGGGCAGCTGTTCATCAACTTGAACAACCGGTTCGACGACGACTTCGTCAACTACATCGTCGACACCTACCACCCCGGTGGTATGCGCTACTACCACACCGACTCGGCCAGCGTCCGGGCCCATATCCGGCACGCTCAGAGCCGGTCGAAGATACCCCTACTAGTGGCATCGAACATTGAGGCAGGTGGCAACGGCGCCTGCACTGATGGCACACACGTTGCAACTCCGTTGCAGACCGCCTCCACCCCCGACACCGACGCCGCTCGCCAGATGGGCCTGATCGGCGCTCGGGAGTCGCGGGCCCTGGGTTGCAACTGGGCTTTCACCCCGATAGTGGACATCCACTCGAACTGGCGCAACACGGTGATCGCCACCCGGGCCTTCGGCAATGACCACGAGACGGTGATCACCTATGCTCAGGCCTATTGCGATGGCGTCCGCGAGGGCGCCAGCGACCGCCCAATGGCGCTATGCATGAAGCACTTCCCCGGTGATGGCCGCGATGAACGCGACCAGCACGTCGTCACCTCCTACAACGACTGTTCGGTAGAGGAATGGGACGCCAGCTACCGGAAGATCTGGGAGTGGGGCATCGGTGCCGGCATCGAGTCGGTCATGGTCGGCCACATCATGCTGCCGGAATACTCCCGCAAGCTTCGCCCCGGTATCAAAGACGCGGACATCCTGCCGGCGACGGTGTCACCCGAACTGCTGACCGACCTGCTGCGGAACGATCTTGGTTTTAACGGTGTCGTCCTTACTGACGCCTCGATCATGGTGGGACTCACTTCAGCCCTGCCGCGCGAGCGTCAGATGGTCCAGGCCATCACGGCCGGCTGCGACATGATCTTGTTCTTCCGAAACCACGATGAGGACTTCGGCTTCGTTCGCGATGCCGTCCGATCAGGTGAGATCACTCCTGACCGGCTCAACGACGCACTTACTCGCATCCTGAGTCTCAAGGCCAAGCTCGGCGTGCACCTGCGCGCCAAAGATGATCTTGTGCCGGCCGTTGATGAGCTCGCGGTGATCGGCTGCGCCGAGCATCACGAGATCGCAGCCCGGATTGCCGACCGGACCATCGCGCTGCTCAAGGACACCGAAGAAACCTTGCCGCTGGATCCGGTACGGCACCGACGGATACGCCTCTATTGCCTGGAAAGCGCGCCAGACTTCACTGGCGTCACACCGGAGTTCAAGCGGGTCGCGATCGAGGAGCTTACCGCGGCCGGCTTCGAGGTGGGCGTTTACAAGACGGTGCAGGAGCTTGCCTCCGAAGGGCAGCAGCCTGACATGCAGACGTTTATCGCCGCTGAGACCGAGGGATATGCCGACAAGTACGACGCAGCGTTGATCTTGGCGAATGTCTCCGACTTCGCCCAGCAGGGCGCTCTGCGGATCAAGTGGTCGATGCCGATGGGGCCCGAGATGCCCTGGTATGCCGCTGAGGTGCCTACGGTGTTTGTCTCGCTGAATATGCCCAATCACCTGATCGACGTGCCGATGGTGAGGACGGCGATCAACGCCCACACACCGACGAAAGAAACCGTGCAAGCGCTCGTTGCGAAACTCATCGGACGCAGCGAGTTCACCGGCACGCATAACGACAACGTCTGGTGCGATTCTTGGGACACCCGACGCTGACCCTCCCGTGGGGTCAATCCTTGGTTGTTGGGGCTCTCTGTGGTAGAGCGGGACCCGCTGTTTGGGCAGATTCCGAACGTGGCGGAGTTGATCTTTGACTGAGCAACACCCAAATACATGCTGACAGCGCTCGCCGCAAAGTCTCCAGCGTGAGTCAACGTCCCGACTCCCTGCAGGAGTTTCCATGGTTTTGAGGAATGCGCCGGAGGTCGTGATCTCCTTCTTACCGTGATGGTTCCGATCTTGACCGATTGACCTCGCTGGTTCTGGATGATCTTGTAGCGCCAGGAATCGCGTATGCCCGCACGAGCCTGGTCACCGCATTGCATTTTGAGGGCAGCAGCTGGCGGCTGGACGCTCTCGACCCCAAGAGAACCGAAGTCTCGTTCGTCGCGCCCGGCGATGCCGAAGCAAGGCGCAGCTTGGACCCGAGCATCCCACTTCGATTAGTTCGGCTATGGGTCCGACCACCATTTTGACCACCATTTGGGTTTGTCCACCGAAATGCGCCTAGGGCAAAACCCTTATTTTTAAGGAAAATTGGACGTCTGGGAACGTCCTTGGACACACTGCCATGTCTGGGGTCAAAGAGCCATCAGTTCCTGTCTTGTCCGCTGCCACCGTGATGATCTTGCCTATGACTGATGATCTTGTGCCGCGTCAAGGCCGGGGTCTTTGGGTCGATTCCTTCTGGCGCTCAGAATCGATCGTCACGGTGCTTCGCCCCAACTCGCCAGGCCTTCGGCCTATTGCGCGCTACCAGCTGGCTCAGAGCGAGTTCGTGCGCCCCGCGAGGGCGAGCATCTCGGTTGCGGTGATGGCACCGCTGGCCAGCTCGGTCATTTTGGACATGGGGTCTCACTCCTAGACAGTGGGATCTCAGGCCCAGCCGTGTTCCAGCACTGGTCGGGCCACTTACATGTGGGGTAGTTGATCTTGATACGGTTGATCCACCGGACCAAGATCAGGATTTGGTACACACTGGGTACATAAGACGTTCGCAAACGTCCAACGGCTGCCAACGCTCGACTTGACCAAATGGCCTAATGGGACTGCAATAGCGTCCTTCGGGCATGCTGTTGTCCGAGCCCGCTGCCGGTGAGCACTTCATTTTGCCTGGCCTTCTTATTTGAGGTCTATGAC
>JBKOZG010000391.1:0-3684 GCA_046725775.1 Actinomycetota bacterium
CATCAGGGGGAATCCAGCCCTTTGGCTATGAGCGATGCATATTCAGGGTGCTACACCAATCTCTCGAGCCGACTTACCGGCGGCCGCGACGCGCACTCAGATAGTCGGCGACCACGTATTCTCCGAGCCGGCTGATATCAGGTGTGAAGACCCGACCCCCGGCGCGGCGGGCGAGTGCATCGACGAAGCGCGCCAAGCCTTCGTCATCGCCGAGCATGAACGTGTTGATTGTGGCGCCACGACGGGTCAGTTCGTCGACCTCGGCAATGGTGACCCGGAGCGTCTCCGACGTCGGCGGCCAGTGAAAGTAGGCCTCTCCCCCACAGGTCAGGTGTGCAGTTGGCTCCCCATCGGTGATCACGAGCACAACTGGTTCCGCCTCGGGATGACGCAGTAGGTGGCGCGAGGCAAGCAGGAGCGCGTGCTGCAGGTTGGTGCCCTGCACCCAGTCCGGCTCCGCTTCCGCTAGCTGGATGGGAGTCATTCGGCGGGCAACTCTGTTAAAACCGATGACCTGGAGCGCATCTTGTCGGAATCGGGTTTCAATGAGGTGATTGAGCGCCAGCGCGGTTTGCTTCATCGGGCCCCAGCGTCCGTCATGCACCATCGAGAATGAAAGATCGACGCAGAGCGCGACGGCAGCGCTGATCCGCCGCTCGGTTTCAGTGACCTCGAAATCATCGACAGCCAAAGCCACACCGGTGGGCGCTAGTCCAGACCGGTGAAGAGCGTTGGATACCGTACGCGGAGCGTCGATCGGCAGCTCATCGCCAAAGATCCAAGGCCGGGTCAGTCCCGTGGGCTCGTCGGCTGCCCCGGTCTGGTGGTCGTCGTGGTCGCCCCGGCCCTGTCTGTCGAGCTGAGCGAAGACCCGCCGCAACGCTGTCTGCCCTAGTCGACGAACCGCGCGTGGTGTCAACCGCAGGCCATCGGCGCCCCTGCTCAGGTAACCCTGCTCCTCCAGTTCCCGTTCAAGATCACGGAGGGCTTGCATGTCGCGTAAGGCTTCACGGCCGAGGTGCTTCTCCAACAACTCGACGTCGACGTCGTCCAGCGTCGAGGCCCGGTCACCATGGGACAGCTGGGCCTCCAGCGCGTCCAGATCGGCCAAGTCGGCAACCGCTTCGACCGCAGCGCTGTAGCCGAGGGGCTCACCACCGGGGCGCATGTTCGTCGCCTGCTCTCGGTCCAGACCAGGACGCAACGCCCGCAGATTGTCCGCCAACTGCGCCATCTCGGAGGCGAGATCGGCGTCGGCGAGGGCGTGGCTCAGCAGTTGGCCGAGTTGCTCCCGTTGTTCTGGGCTGAGCGATGCCATCAACCTCATGCCGGCGGCCTCGCGGCGCGCCAGCGCATCGATTAGCTCCTCGATCGTCTCGGGCTGTTCTGGGAAGAACTCGCCATGACGCTCCATGAAGTCGGCGAACTGATCGGTCGTATCTTCCTGGCGTGCGTGTGCGGCGAGCAGCGAGTTGAGATCGGCCAGCATGTCCTTCACCCGCTGCATGACCTCTGGATCCGGCGACTCCAGAGCCTGCTTGATGCCGGCAAACTGGGCGTCCAAGACCTCGCGCTGCAGCATGGCTTTGATCGCCTCGAAGATGGCGCGGGCTTCTTCTGATCGCCACGAGTAGTGGTCCAGCCCGCGAATGGCACCGGCAACATCGTCGGGAAGTGCTTCCAGTTCCAGCTCAGCCAGCCGGGCATCGTCTGTTTCGCTGCCGGCAAGGGCTTCTCGCTCAGTGGCAAGCGCTTGGTCAAGCGCTGCCCTGACTCGATCAAGAGTCCCGCCGAGATCGCCGCGACGTCGTGCCTGCGCGCGCAGCCTTCTGATCTTGTCGGCAAACCGATCGAGACCGCCACGACCGTTCATCCCGCGGCGCATCAGGTCACGCAGAGAGTCGCGTACGGTTCCCGCTGAGAGCACGTCGTGACCGATCTTGTCGATGGCCGCCCGCACGTCGAACGGTGGTCTTAGCGGGTCCGGTCCGCCGCGCCATGGCCCGTAGCGGAAACGGTGCTGGGCCCTACCGGGCTCATGATCGCTGTGGTGATCGCGCCCACTGTCATCGGAAACCATGATCAGTCCTTGTCAGGCTGCTTCATAGATTGTCCGGCCACCGACTGTCTCCTTCTCTAGCCGGCGGGTCAGATACAACCCTTCGAGGGTGAACTCAACTGCGGCTGCCACCTGCCCGCGGCCGGCCGCATCGTCATAACCAAGCCGCGACAGCACCTTGTACAGACCCGGCACGGCGCCCAGCTGCGCCAGCAGATCCGACGCGGTGACCAGGTCACCCGTCTCCACGACACCGCCCTGGGCGAAAACGTTGGTGAAGCCGGAGAGATCTAGACCCGACAGCCGATCGCGGAACGTCGCCGCGACCGCGAGCCGCAGCAGGTGGTCCAGCACTGCTCGTTCGCGACCCTCTTCCCCCATCTCAAACTCCAGCTTGCCAAGCAGGGTTGGCAGCACGACCGCAAGATCACATGTGCGAGCGACCGCCGCTTCATGATCGCTGGTACGCGCCGCCCGTCGCAGCGCCGATGCCGCCACCCCCTCCGCGGCTGCGATCGCGAACCGGGCTGAGACACCCGATCTCTGGTCGATGGAATTGGACTCCCGGAGATTCCGCACAAGACGCGCCAATACTTCGAGCAGATGATCACCGACTTCCGCCACCAGCGTGGCTTCCTGCCGGATCAGAGTCACCTCATCGGCGAGCTCGGTGAGGTAATGGGTACGCAGCTCGGCGCCGAACCTGTCCTTCAGCGGAGTGATGATCCGGCCGCGATTGGTGTAGTCCTCGGGATTGGCCGTGGCGATCAGGAAGACATCAAGGGGCAGTCGTAGGGAGTAGCCACGGACCTGGATATCCCGCTCTTCCAAGACGTTGAACAAAGCAACCTGGATGCGCTCAGCCAGATCGGGCAGTTCGTTGAGCCCGAACACCCCTCGATTGGCGCGGGGCACTAAACCGTAGTGCACGGTCTCCGGGTCGCCTAGCGTGCGACCCTGCGCCACTTTCACGGGATCGACATCGCCGATCAGATCGCCGACCGAGGTGTCGGGCGTCGCCAGCTTCTCGGTGTAGCGTTCGTCGCGGTGCCGCCAGTCGACCGGCAACTCATCGCCCACTTCCGCCGCCAATGCGCGACACCGGACGCAGACCGGCGCGTACGGGTCATCGTGGATCTCACATCCAGCTACCTCTGGGCTCCACTCATCGAGGAGCCCAGCCAGCGTCCGCATGAGTCGGGTCTTGCCCTGGCCACGTTCGCCGAGGATCACCAGGTCGTGCCCAGCCAGTATGGCGCTCTCCAACTCAGGCAGCACCGTCTCGTCGAAGCCGACGATTCCCGGGAAGGCGGTCATCCCAGAGCGGAGTCGTTCCAGCAGGTTCTCGCGGAGCTCCGCCTTGGTGCGACGGCCCACATGCCCAGAATCCCGAAGTTCGCCGAGTGTGGCTGGCTTCCGGTGAAGAGGCTCACGCATGGACCGACAGTACGACCCGGCCCAAGCCGACCCATTTCCTGGCCCGGCGGTGCGCCGAGCGCCTCCCGCAACTCCTAGGTCCGGCAGAGTAAGTTAGCTGGAACGAATGCCGCACGAGGAGCCGCCGCGACGGATGCGCACCGCACGACTGGTCGGACTCAGCCCGGATGGGAAGTCCTTGATCGTGG
>JBKOZG010000223.1:0-10578 GCA_046725775.1 Actinomycetota bacterium
CTCTCTTTTGCAGTTCGTGCTCGATCTGCTCACCGACTACGGGTTGACCGACTTCTACCTCGAGCTGTCTACCCGGGACCCCGAGAAGTCGATCGGCTCCGATGAGGACTGGGATAGGGCGACTGACGCGCTGCGCCAGGCGGCGGAGACCTCAGGTCTGGACCTGGTCCTGGACCCGGGGGGTGCTGCCTTCTATGCACCAAAGATCTCGGTTCAGGCCCGCGACGCAATCGGTCGTACCTGGCAGATGTCGACCATCCAAGTTGACCTGATGTTGCCGGACCGGTTCGACCTCGAGATCACTGCCGCGGACGGCAGTCGACAGCGGCCAGTCATGATCCACCGCGCCCTGTTCGGCTCGGTGGAGCGGTTCATCGGTGTGTTGGTCGAGCACTACGCGGGCGCCTTCCCGCCCTGGCTAGCGCCGGTTCAGGTCATTGCGATCCCGGTGGCGAGTGAGCACAACGACCACCTCCTAGGTGTGGCCGAGATGCTCAGGTCGGAGGGGGTTAGGGTCGAAGTGGACACCTCCGACGACCGGATGCAGAAGAAGATCCGCAACGCAGAACGGGTCAAGGTCCCGTACATCCTGATTGCCGGCGCGGAGGACGCAGCCGCCAATGCCGTATCGTTCCGGTACCGCGACCGACGGCAGAAGAACGGGATCCCCATCGAGGCAGCGATCAGCGAGATCACTGGCGACATCGAGGCGCGCCGCCAAGTGTGAATCACCGACTTGTCAGAATCAGGTTGAGCTATAGAGGCACTATGCCGAGTTGTTTGCTCCGACTGCCGGAGCTTGCAGAGGGACGGAGTCAGCAGGTAGGTGGCCGCTGTACTGCAAGCGACGAAGGAGTTGGATCTTGCGGTCAGCTCGTCAGTGTGCCAATTGAATAGGTCAACTTCAGCTCGGACAAGTCGAGGAGAAGGTAGGGCAATGGGAGAGCCGGAGGACTCGGCCGCTCATCCGGGCACTCCCGACGGATTCCAGCGGCTGTGGACCCCGCACCGGATGGTCTACATCAAGGGTCAGAACAAGCCGGCGAGTCCCGATGAACAGGAATGTCCCTTCTGTGCGGTGCAGTCGCGGGAGGACCGGGCAGGGCTAGTCGTGCACCGCGGCGATCTTGCCTACGCCGTGCTCAACCTCTATCCCTATTCACCGGGCCACTTGCTTATCTGTCCAAACCGCCACGTTGCCGACCTCACCGAACTAGACCGCGATGAGCTCCTCGCTCTGGGCGCATTGACCCAGGACGCGATGCGCGTATTGCGGATCGCGAGCGCGCCGCATGGTTTCAACCTCGGGATCAACCAGGGTGCGGTCGCGGGTGCTGGAATCGCCGCCCACCTGCACCAGCACGTGGTACCACGCTGGGCCGGTGACGCCAACTTCCTTCCCGTCGTGGGTCAGACGAAGGCGCTGCCGCAGTTACTGGACCAGACCTGGGAAGTCGTGCGCAGCAGCTGGGACTCCTACGCCGTCACAGGCGACAGCTGATGTTGGAGCGCTTTCGAGGCTGGTCCGCCGCCGTGCTCGGCCCGGTCGCACGGCTGCTGGTCAGGCTCGGGGTCTCGCCCGATGTCGTCACGATTGTCGGCACCCTCGGAGTGGCATTAGGCGCACTGATCTGTTTCCCCCAAGGCTGGTTGTGGCAAGGCGTCCTCGTGGTGACGATCTTCGTCATCTCCGACATGATCGACGGCCTGATGGCCAAGATCACCGGCAAGGCCAGCAATTGGGGGGCCTTCCTTGATTCGACTTCGGACCGGCTGGGTGACGCCGCGGTCTTCGGAGGCATTCTGCTCTACTTCGTGTACCGGCAGGACTCAACGCTGTGGGCCGGCATCGCTCTTGCCGCCCTGGTCTTCGGCCAGTGGACCTCGTACGTGAAGGCCCGAGCAGAAAGCCTGGGATTCGTCTGTACCGGCGGACTGGCAGCGCGTGCAGACCGCCTGGTGATCATCCTGGCCGGAGCATTCCTTACCGGGCTGGGAGTTCCGTACGTGTTGAATGTCGCTGTGGCGGCCCTGGCAGTGACAAGCATGATCACGGTGTTGCAGCGCATCGCCCAGGTCCGCAAGCAGGCCAAGGCAGCGAATGCTCGGTCGGCCTGAAGCGGTGGCCGCATCCGGGCCGCCGCAGTGGCGCGACTGGTTGCTGCGCGGGATCTACAGCTTCGGCTGGCGTGTGGCAGCTCGACTCCCACGTCGAGTAGTTGCATTGATCATCTCTCTCGCCAGCCGGGTGGCGTTGCAGCGCGACGGCATCCACGTCCGTACCCTGCGTCGCAACCTGGCACTGACCACTGGGGCGCCGGTCGGCCGTGATCTCATGCGCGCCGCTCTGAAGTCTTACTTGCGCAATTTCTATGAGGTGCTAGCGCTGCCCGCCTGGTCCGAAACCGAGATTCGGCGTCGGGTCCGCGCCGTCAATGAGCCGACCGTGCGGGACGCACACGCAGGGCCCGGAGTTGTCGTCGCCCTGCCGCACAGCGGCAACTGGGACCTGGCGGGGGCTTGGGCGTGTGTGACCGGAATGCCGGTGACAACGGTCGCCGAGCAACTCGGGGATGCAGATTACGCCGCCTTTGTTGCCTTTCGGGAAGGTCTGGGGCTGGAGGTGTTGTCCCATCGCGACCCTGGTGCCCTAACCGCCCTCATTGACGCGATACATCGCCGCCGGGTCGTCTGTCTGCTGGCGGATCGGGACCTCTCGGGAACCGGAGTAGCGGTGTCCTGGCGTAGACAACACATCACCATGCCAGCCGGTCCGGCGATCGTTGCGCGGCGCACTGGAGCAGCGCTGGTGCCCGCCGTCTGCCAATTCACCGGCGACGGCATGGCGATCATCATTGGCGAGTCGATCACGCCCCGACGAGGTAGAGATGGGCTGGCAGCGATGATGCAGGATGTCGCGGACTTTTTTGCTGAGACCATCGGCAGGCAGCCAGAGGACTGGCACATGATGCAACCGTTCTTCTCCGATCGGAAGCCAGCTGAGGAGGCTCAGTGACCAACTCGCGCCGCGCCCTGCGCATCGGAATGGTTTGTCCGTACTCCTTCGACGTGCCGGGTGGAGTGCAAAATCATGTCCTCGGCCTGGCACGTTATTTACGCCAGGCAGGTCATCGGCCTTTCGTGCTGGCTCCTGGCGAACTCGGCCGCGCCACCGCGGCCCTTGACATCGATGACTTTGCCAGTGCCGGTGCGGCCATGCCGGTCCCGTACAACGGGTCTGTGGCCCGCGTAAACTTCGGGCCGCTCAGTGCCGCCCGCGTACGTCGCTGGTTGCGAAATGGGGAGTTCGACCTCATTCACGTTCACGAGCCCATCACGCCGAGCATCTCGCTGCTGGCTCTGTGGGCCGCAGACGTGCCAGTGGTCGCCACGTTCCACGCTGCAACCCCACGATCCCGATCAATGCAATTGGCCGGTGGCGTACTGCGGGGAGCGATCGAGAAGATCGACGCCGGTATCGCTGTGTCGGAGTCAGCCCGCAGCGTCGTCGTCCAGCATCTGGGCCGAGATGCTGTGGTCGTCCCTAATGGGATTCGGTTCGACGACTTTGCCAAGGTGACGATAGCTGCACCGCGCCGGCCATCCCAGCAACCGAGATTGGTCTTCATCGGTCGGCTCGAGGAGCCACGCAAGGGCCTTGACGTGCTGCTGGCCGCCGTCCCTCTGGTCAGACAGGTTCGACCCGATCTCGAGGTGATCGTCGCCGGTCAGGGAAGCCGGCCGCTGCCTCCCTGGTGCTGCAATCTGGGCACCATCAGTGATGAGGCCAAGACGGCGCTGTTGAAGTCCGCCGACGTTTTCGTCGCACCACAGCTAGCACGGGAGAGCTTCGGCATCGTGCTGCTGGAGGCGATGGCGAGTGGCGTTCAGATCGTGGCGTCTGATCTTCCATCATTTGTCGACGTGCTCGGGCCGCCGCAAGATGGGCAGCGACTAGGCGAAGTATTCGCGGTGGGCGATCATCGGGCGCTTGCCCGTACGGTGCTCCAGGTGCTAGATCGCCCCAACTCGCTGCGGGCCGCAAGGGCACGACAGATGGCACGGAACTACGACTGGTCAAGGGTCGGCGCGACCGTTCTCTCAATCTATCGGGCGGTACTTTCCGCCGTGCCCACTGGACGGACAGGGAGCGGCATCGGATGAGCACCCTGGAGGTCCTCGCCCTGATGATCATCGTTGCGGTGGTCCTGGTCTGGCGGATTACCTGGCTCGCCACCAGAGTCCACCGGACAACTGTGCGTGCCGAACGCACCTGGTCGGTGCTTGACGCCGCATTGGTGGGACGCGCTCAACGGGCCGCCGAGCTCGTCATGATGCCCGGCATCGACCCCGCCGCGGCACTGCTTGTGCTAGACGCGGCGGCCGCTGCACTCGACCCGGAGCTGCGACATGGGGAGCGTGAGCGAGCCGAGAGTGACCTGAGCCATGTACTCGACGTGGTCGATGCGATGCTTGGAGCGAACCCCGAGCTTGATTTGGAACGGGTGCGAGCCAGGATGTACCGCCGGCTGCACAACGATGCGGTGGCGACTGCCCTTTCGCTTCGCCGTCGACACATGGTGCGAATCTTCCGGTTGGCCAGGCGTTCCTTTGAGCCACGTCCGTTCGAAATGGCAGACGGTTCGACTTGCACTCTGACGGCTGCCCCGCCGGATTCGCCTCCTTCGTCGCTCGCTTACGTGCGCACAGCCGTCCACGCTGGCGAGCCGCGAGCTCCTGCAGTCGGCGAAGCTGGCCAACCGTCATAGTGCATGCCGCCGAGAACTAGGCTTGCCTTGTGAGAGGTAGCGAACGGCGGGTCTCGGGCGCCGGCGTTTCGCAAGGTCCTGAAGCATCGCCGATGACCGGAGCCCCAGAATTGCCGTCCCTGGCATCGAAGGGCGTTCCGCTGTACGACACCGATCGGGTATGGACTCTGCCGAATGTGTTGAGCTTCCTGCGGTTGGCCGGTGTTCCCCTCGTGCTGTGGCTCATTCTGGGCCCGCAGGCGGATGGGCTGGCCGTCCTCGTTCTCGCGCTTGGCGGGATCACCGACTGGCTTGACGGCTACCTTGCCCGGGCCTGGCACCAGACCTCCCGAATCGGGCAGATGCTCGATCCAATCGCCGATCGCCTCTACATTCTTGCTGTCCTGATCGGACTGGCGTTGCGGGAGCTCGTGCCGTGGTGGCTGGTCGTGATCGTGGTGGGGCGGGATGTCTTTGTCCCGCTGCTCGTCCCAGTTCTCAAGACGAGAGGGTATTCGTCCCTACCCGTGCACTTCGTGGGCAAGGTTGCCACGTTCTGCCTCCTCTACGCGTTTCCCTTGGTACTGCTTGGCTCAGGTGAGGAGGGCTGGCATCAGTTGGCTTGGGTGGTGGGATGGGCATTCGCCATCTGGGGCACGGCTCTCTACTGGTACGCCGGAGGCCTTTACGGTCTTCAAACCGTCAGGTTGCTGCGCTCCACACCTCCGATACACGACCACCGTCGCTTTACTGCGACGCGCTAGCGGGCTTGGAACCCTCTACAGCCGGATGACGCTCACCTCCGCGCGGCGCAGAGCCCGTCATGGGCAGTCTGAGAAGTCTGCCATCCGAACGCTCGCTCAGTCGGCGGGTCCCGCGCCCGACGCCAGCATGGACCTGCTGAATCAGATCATTCGGCAGCCGGTCGACCCGGACTATGCACTCGTCGCTGCTCGAGGAAACGAGCCCTCCGGGGGGCGCTGGACGCTCGCCGTGCTGGCGATGATCATCGGCGCCTTGTTCGCCGTGGCGGCGCTGCAAACCACTCGGGCAGCACCTGCGCTTGAGTTGGAACGAACCGAGTTGATCAATCGCGTACAGAACGCGGAACGTGAGCAGGACGAACTGCAGGGGAGGGTCACATATCTCTCTCAGGAAATTGCAACGTTGCGATCCGCGGCTTTGGGCGATGATGATGCCGCGCGTGCGTTGGAGGCCCGGATCGATGCCCTTGACCCAGTGGTCGGCAACGCGTCTGTGGCTGGTCCAGGAGTGCTGATCGTGGTTGACGACTCACCATCGGCTACTGCAGACGGCCGAGACCGGGTTCTCGACATCGATCTTCAGGTGTTGGCCAACGGTCTCTGGGAGGCGGGCGCCGAGGCGATATCGATCAATGGGCACCGACTATCAAGCCTGACAGCGATCCGAAGTGCCGGCGACGCCATTACGGTCGACTACCGTTCGCTCACTCGCCCATACCGCATTGAGGCGATCGGCGATCCGCGTACGCTACAAGCTCGCTTTGTTGAGTCTTCGGCGGGCGCGTGGTGGAATGACCTGGCCCAGAACCGGCAAATGAGATACGAGATCAGTGACGTGAAGCAGCTCGATCTGGCAGCCGATCCTGGCATGGTGCTCCGTCATGCGGGGGAGGCGACATCGTGATCCCGTTGCTGGGGCTGCTCGCCGGGATCGTCCTCGGCATCGTGCTGGAGCCATCGATTCCCCAAGTGCTCCAGCCGTACCTTCCGATCGCCATCGTCGCGGCGATGGACGCCCTGTTCGGTGCGTTCCGGGCATACCTGGAGGGCAACTTCACTGACCGGGTCTTCGTTGTGTCGTTCATCTCCAATGTCTTGATCGCTGCCGCGATCGTCTATGTGGGTGACCAGATCGGCGTCGGCTCACAATTAGCGACCGCGGTCGTTGTGGTGCTCGGAATCCGCATCTTCACTAATGCTGCTGCCATCAGGCGGGCGCTCTTCCATGCCTGACGAGGTACGCCGTCATGGCCACAAACCGGAGCCGACGCTGCGGCGCGTGAGATCTCACACCCGGTCGCAGAGCGCCGCCTCTCGCCATGTCACCTCACTGCGGCGCAGCCAACGCCGCCTGATCGGCGAGCAGTATCCGACGACTGTGACTTCGGATGAGGCACCGCTCGCTCCGCAGCGCACCAGCGTGGCCGAGGATGATGCCAGCGCAGCAGCACGCCGCACACGGACTCGAATACAGGCATCGCTGCTACATCCAGGTCGCGGACAGATCTTGGCGGCGATCATTCTGTTCATCGTCGGTGTCGCCGGTGTCATGCAGTTCCGAATCAACGCGATGGATGACACCTATGCGTCGGCCCGACGCGAAGATCTGGTTCAGCTGCTCGATGGGGTCAGTGCGGAATCACGGCGGCTGGAGGGCGACATCGCACAGCTAGAGCAGACCAGAAGCAGCCTACGGTCAGGTGCCGACACGCAACGCGTGGCGCGCGCGGAGGCAGAAAGGCACCTTACTGAACTGTCGATCCTGGCTGGCACCGCGCCAGCCGAAGGGCCAGGTGTCCGGATGCGGATCGCCGATCCGAATGCAGCTGTAGATGCCGGAGCTCTTCTTGATGCGGTTGAGGAGATGCGCGACGCGGGTGCCGAAGTAATCGAGGTGAACAACACGATCCGGGTCGTCGCATCAACGTGGTTCGGCTCGGATGCACGCGGGCTCGTCATCGACGGCAAACCGGTCAGTCGTCCCATCACGCTCGAGGTCATCGGGGATCCGCACAGCCTAGAGGAGGCTGCCCAGTTTCGGGGCGGAATCGTCTCCGAGATCACCGGACCCAAGATCGGGGGACAGGTGCAGCTCGAACAAGAGGACCGGCTAGTCATCGAATCGTTACACGAACCGAGAGAGAATCAGTACGCTCGGCCTGCGCCCCCGCAGTCAACCCCTCGATGATGTGAGCCTGAGGAGCCTAATGTCGAACTATCCGGAGGATCTGAAGTACTCGACCGAGCACGAGTGGGTTCGTAGCGGGAACGGCAGCGGTGTCCGAGTGGGAATCACCGAGTACGCGGCTGATCAGCTGGGCGACATCGTCTTCGTGTCTTTGCCTGAGGTGGGGGATAGCGTGTCGGCCGGTGACGCGTGCGGTGAGTTGGAATCAACCAAGAGTGTTTCGGACATTTTTTGCCCGGTTCCCGGTGTGATCACCTCAGTGAACTCGCTGCTGGAGGCCAACCCAGAGACCATCAACACCGATCCATATGGGGACGGCTGGCTGTTTGAGCTGGAGCTGGACGAGGGCACCGACCTGGACGACTTGCTGGATGCTGACGCCTATGCCGAACAGGTGGGAAGTTGAGGCCACCATCCGGCTAGGTGCCGGTTTGCGTTTGGTCCTAAACTCTGCATCACGCCTCAAGCCTTCGAGGCTGTACACGAAAGTCGAAGCAATGCCGTTTTGTACCAACTGCGGACACGAGAACCCAGAGGGGAGTAACTTCTGCGGCCAATGTGGCTCGGCGCTGGTCCCTGGTGCTGCCCGAGCCGTGACCCCCGAAAGAGTGCCGACCGGCGACACGACCAAGGCGATACCTGCGATGGTTGAGGAACGTGACACCGACTCGCTGACGGCCGAGGATGAGGCTGCCGTCAATGCGTTGCCATACGGGTCTGCGCTGCTGATCGTGCAGCGCGGCGCCAACGCCGGAAGTCGTTTTTTGCTGGATACCGACGTCGTCACCGTTGGACGGCATGAAGATTCCGACATCTTCCTTGACGACATCTCTGTATCCCGCCGTCACGCCACATTCAGCCGTACGCCGGAGGGAACCACGGTCAAGGATGTGGGGAGCCTTAACGGAACCTATGTCAATCGGGACCTGGTCGATGAATGCCTACTGCGGAGTGGCGACGAGGTACAGATTGGCAAGTTCCGTCTGGTCTACTTCGGGAGTACTCAGGCCCCGAACTAGGCCTCGACGTCATGCCGAACCCTGCCGAGTCTGCTCCCAGCGCGGTCAGTGAAGCTCGCGCCCGAGGCGCGGAGGATCCGGGTGCATCGGTTGCCGAAACCCGTCCTCGGCACGCGACCCGCAGCATTGGTCAGGTCATGGCGATCCTGCGAACCGAATTCCCAGATATCTCGATCTCCAAGATCAGATTCTTGGAGGCTGAGGGGCTGATCACTCCGCAGCGTGCGCCCTCGGGTTATCGCCGCTACACCGAAAATGATATTGACCGGCTGCGTTATGTGTTGGCTGTGCAGCGAGATCACTACTTGCCATTGAAGGTGATCAGAGAGCATTTGGAGCAACTCGATCGTGGGCAGGCACCGCTCACTACCGGTGCCCAAAGCGCGCTAGCTGGGAGTGGTGTGCCGAGCGCCGAGCGGCCCGCGAGCCCGTCGGCCGCAGCGGCCAAGCAGCCGGTCAGGCTGACCCGCCAAGAGCTGTTGGACGCGAGTGGCCTAACCGAGAGCGCGCTCAGTGAGTTGGAACGAATCCAGATTGTGGCAACCCGACGCGGAACCGCACACTACGGCAGGGACGCCCTCACGCTGGCGATCGCTGCCCGGCGTCTGGCCGAGTACGGCATTGATGGGCGACATCTGCGGGCGTTCAAGCTCTCGGCCGACCGTGAGGTGGGGCTGGTCGAGCAAGTGATCGCACCGTACGTCCGACGCACCGGCGGCAACCGTGATGTCCCAGGCGATGTCACCCAGCTGGTGATCAGCTTTCATGCAGCTTTAGTGCGCACTGCCATGGAGCGCAACATTTAAGTGCCGACGCCGCGGCGCGCAGCTCGCCAGCGAGGGGTGATCTTGTAGCGAGCGTCTCGCGAAGTAGTGTTGTCGCATGCGTGAGCTCGATGTGGTGGGTGTCCGGGTCGAGATGCCGTCGAATGCTCCGATGGTGTTGTTGCGCGAAGTTGGCGGGACTCGGTACCTGCCGATCTGGATCGGAGCAGCCGAAGCCGCAGCGATCGCTAACGCTCAGGAAGGCATCGTCCCGCCCAGGCCGCTCACCCATGACCTGATGGTCGACACACTCACGACTTTGGGCCACCGGTTGACGGAGGTGCACATCACAGAACTCGAAGGTGGCACTTTTTACGCAGTGCTGCTGGTCGATGGGATCGAGGTCAGTGCCCGCCCATCGGACGCCATCGCTCTCGCACTTAGGGTCGGGTCTGATATCTACTGCGCCGAGGACGTGCTCGATGAGGCCGGCATCGAGATTCCTGAAGCCGAAGATGACGAGGTGGAGAAGTTCCGGGAATTTCTCGATCAGGTCAATCCCGACGACTTCGTCACAGGTGAAGAGCCAAAGTCCTAGTCAGGGGCAACACTCAGGCTCAACATGAGACTAAAGTTACGATTCATGGTCTTCTCGTGACCCTCAAGCAAGAGTTAAGACTTCCCCAAAGCAAGGCGTGCTCTGCGGCGTGGTCGTTGACCCGTTTGGTGCGCTCGACGTAGCGTGCAGAGAGTAATGCCGACCGTGGAATTACGCGCAGAGAACTCGATAGAGTTGTCACTTCCCACCGCAGTACAGTTCTGAAGTCCGGAGGCACACGTGAACAGCACCGATGCATCAGCAACACCGGCCTCCTCGTCCGGCGTTGGGGCGGCTGAAGCGCAGGGGCTGCTGTTCGACGGTGACTTTTCGCCATTGCCGATCGATCTGGGCTTCCGCGGGCCGGTGGCCTGCAGCGCTGCCGGTATCACGTACCGACAGCTCGACTACTGGGCGCGTACCGGCCTCGTGGTACCGGAGGTACGGAGCGCGTCTGGATCGGGCTCACAGCGCCTCTACAGCTTCCGCGACATCTT
>JBKOZG010000390.1:0-6204 GCA_046725775.1 Actinomycetota bacterium
CGCAACGAGATCACTCCAGGCAACTTCATCTTCCGTACCCGCGAGTTCGAGCAGATGGAAATGGAGTTCTTCGTCAAGCCCGGCACCGACGAAGAGTGGCATCAGTACTGGATCGATGAGCGCACTCGCTGGTACACCGACCTGGGCCTGGCACGTGATAACCTGCGGCACTTCGAGCACCCCAAGGAGAAGCTGTCCCACTACTCGAAGCGAACGGTTGATATCGAGTATCGGTTTGGTTTCCCTGCCGGGGAGTGGGGAGAGTTGGAGGGCATTGCCAACCGGACCGACTTCGATCTTTCAACCCACACAAAGCATTCGGGCGTCGACCTGTCCTACTTCGATCCGACCACAGATGAGCGGTATGTGCCGTACGTCATAGAGCCGGCAGCAGGTCCGAATCGCGCGATGATGGCCTTCCTTGTCGACTCTTACGACGAGGACGAGGCTCCCAACACCAAAGGCGGGGTCGACAAGCGTACGGTGCTGCGGCTCGATCCTCGGCTCGCGCCGGTCAGGGTTGCGGTGCTGCCACTGTCGCGTAACGAGGCCCTGTCACCCAAGGCCCGTGATCTGGCAAGCCGGCTCCGGCAGTACTGGAACGTCGACTTCGACGACGCCCAAGCCATCGGCCGGCGCTACCGCCGACAGGATGAGATCGGTACGCCGTACTGCGTCACGGTCGACTTCGACACCCTCCACGACCAGGCCGTCACGGTCCGCGAGCGCGACTCGATGACCCAGGAGCGGGTTTCAGAGGACAAAGTGACCGAGTACCTTGCCCAGCGGCTCCTCGGTTGCTAACTACAATGCGCTCCCACTCCGACAAGTCGGCGTTGCGAGTGGGGCCCATCGAGGTTGATCCGCCCGTGGTGCTCGCTCCGATGGCTGGTATCACGAACGCAGCGTTCCGGCAGCTGTGCCGTGAGCAAGTCGAATCGCGCCCTGCCGTACTGAGGAGGAGCGAGCGGACACGCTTTTCGTCTGCGAGCGACGCCGAAGCAGGCGGGTTCGAGCGCGATTCGCGCGAGCGGAGCGAGCAATCGAACAGCTGCGCCGGGCTGTATGTCTGCGAGATGGTCACTTCGCGCGGGCTCGTGGAGCGGGATCGCAAGACCCTGCAGATGCTCCAGTTCGATCCAGGGGAGAGCGTACGGTCCGTTCAGCTCTACGGCGTAGACCCTGCGGTCATGGCGCGTGCGACTGAAGTTTTGTGCAGCGAGTATGGCGTTGATCATGTGGACCTCAACTTTGGTTGCCCGGTCCCCAAAGTCACTCGCAAGGGTGGGGGAGCGGCGCTGCCGTACAAACGCGACCGGCTCCGGATGATCTTGACAGCTACAGTCACCGCGGCCGCGCAGTACGGCGTTCCGGTCACGATGAAGACCCGAATCGGCATCGATCATGATCATCAGACCTTCCTGGATGCTGGCCGGATCGCCCAGGACTCCGGCTGCGCAGCCATTGCGCTCCACGGTCGAACTGCGCAGCAGGCGTACGCCGGTCAGGCGGACTGGGACGCGATCGGCAAGCTGAAAGAGCGCCTCTCCATCCCAGTGCTGGGTAACGGCGACATCTGGGAGGCCGCCGACGCGCTGCGCATGGTCCGGCAAACTGGGGTTGACGGCGTGGTCATCGGACGTGGCTGTCTTGGCCGACCCTGGCTTTTCCGCGACCTGGCCGATGCCTTCGCAGGACGTAAGACCCGGACACTGCCGAACCTTGGTGCGGTGACGAAGATGCTGCGCCGTCATGCCGAGCTGCTGGTTGGCCTGTCAGATGAGCTGCACGGCCTGAGTGACCTGCGCAAACATATGGCCTGGTACTTCAAGGGTTTCCCAGTCGGCGGTGAGCTGCGACGCCGGCTGTCGATGGTCTCATCGCTGGCCGAGCTCGACGAGCTGCTGTTTCCGCTCGACCCCGACGTCAGCTTTCCCACCTCGGAGTTGGGATCGCCACGGGGCCGGCAAGGCGCGCCGCGCACCACAGTTGCGCTTCCTGATGGCTGGCTGGGTGACACCTCCGGCTGTGATCTTGATCTGGCGCCAGCGGAGCTGGGCATCTCCGGTGGCTGACGAAGTCACCCCACGGGCCAAGGCATGGGCTGACACCATGACTGGTCACCCTGGGTTGGATCTGGTACGCGCCCACCCAGGTTCCCAAGCCCGCCTCGGAGTGGGACCAATCGTTCGTCGGGAAGTTCGAGAGCAGCGCGAACGAGCGATGCTCCGCCCTGGCGCTGCATTTGCCGAGGGGGCGGGAAGTCGGGCCATCGCGGAGGTGCCTGATGACCAGCGCACCTGCTTCGAACGTGACCGCGATCGGATCGTGCATTCCACTGCGTTCCGGCGCCTGGCCGGCAAGACGCAGGTTGTCGTGTTTCCAAGCGACCACCAGCGCACCCGGTTGACCCACGCACTCGAAGTGGCCCAAGTCGCGACGTCGATCGCCCGCGGAGTCGGCGTCAACGTGACGCTGGCTGACGCGATCGCCCTTGGACACGACTGCGGTCATGGGCCGGGCGGACACGCAAGCGAGGATGCCTTCGACGTCTACATTCCCGAGGGATATGACCACGGCCCGCGGGGTGCCGACGTTGTGCTGCAAGGTCTGAACCTGTGCGCCGAGACGCTGGACGGGATAAGAAACCACTCCTGGTCACGGCCAGCACCGCTAACCGTCGAGGGCAATATCGTCAGCTGGGCCGACCGGATCGCCTACTGCGCGCACGATCTCGAGGATGCCATCCATGTTGGGATCGTGGCGCCAGATGATCTTCCCGCAGAAATCGTCGAAGTGTGTGGACGAACGCGACGGGAGCAGCTGAACACCTTTGTTCGGGCAGTGGTACGGGCGGTCGAGGAGCATGGCGAGGTGGGAATGCCTCCGGAGGAAGCCGGGGCGCTGGCGGCGCTCCGGGCGTTCAACTATGAACGTATCTACGTCCGGCCCGCCTCGCTGGCGCAGTCTCGCGCGGTGGTCGAGGTGCTGCGTGCGCTGGTCGAGCACTACAGCGATCAGCCAGACCTTATGCCAGACGGTCGCGAGATGTCGGCGCAGTCTGATGCCGCGATACGTGCGGCTGTGACCTACGTGGCCGGAATGACCGACAGATACGCCTTCGACATGGCCGTACGCCACCTCAGCTGGCCACCTGAGCGACTGCCACGCGGTATCGATCGGGACACTTAGTCATCCTCGCCAACATGTCCGTAACGGGCTTGGTGAACTGGCAGATGAGCGGCTCGGATCGTGTTGTAATCGCCCGGTGGGGGAGCGGGTACGCGGCATCAGCCGGCTGTCGTACGCCTGGCGGATCGCCGCAACCGTGCTAGGAATCGGGCTGCTACTCAACGGTTCACTCCGCATGAGTGATGACGTGTGGCCTTTGGGACCGCTGTCGCAGTACGCGTTTTCACCAGCCAAGGATGCGACCATCGTGATCACCCGAGTTGAGGGTCTGCTTGCAGACGGACGCCGCATCGACCTCCCGCTGCGCGTGGAATCGGCAGGGATCAGCCGCGCCGATATCGAAGCGCGCATCCCCGATATCACCACCGACCCGTCATTACTCGGATCCGTGGCTGATGGGTGGACTTTCCGGCACCGGTCGGAGCCGGCGTTGCTGCGGGTGTGGTTGGTCCAAGATCAGACACAACTCGTGGACGGTCGCGTGGGCCGGACCCGTCTCGTGGAACTCGCCACCTGGCCAGTGCCCTCGTGAGGACGTTGCGGTCTGGGGTCTCCTGGTTCATGCCGGTTGTTCCCGAGTCGCGTGTGGCCGTGCTGCGCACTGTGCTCTACCTCTTCGTGATCATCGACGTCCATCTCTTTGTGCGGGACCCCATCCCGCTGAGCAGACATCCCGAGCTTTATCAGCCGCTGATGATCGAACGCCTGTTTCACCTGCCTCCACCCAGCGTGCCGTTGACGATCACGCTCTACCTGATCTTGATGGTCGGCTGTCTGGTGGCTGCGGCCAACGTACTGCCCCGGCTGGCCGGTGCGGTGGTAGCCGCAGCCTTCACCTGGTGGACGGCGATCGGTGTGAGCTACGGGAAGGTCGACCATGATCATCTCGCGCTCATGGTCGCCTTGTGGGTATTGCCCACTGTGGGAGTGATCACCGATCGGTGGCGCAGCGTGGAACGCTCCGCACAGGCCGGATGGGCGCTGAAGTGCATCCAGATCTCTGTGGTCTTCACCTATTTTTTGTCCGCACTCACCAAGATCCGCAGTGGCGGCTGGAGCATCACCAGCTGGCCGGATAGCTCGATCCTGATGTGGGCGATCATCCGGAGGCCATACGGGCTCGGTCAGTTCCTACTGCCTTATCCAGAGCTGCTTCACCTGATGCAGTGGTTCTCCTTCACCGCTGAGTTGACGGTAGTGGTGGTCTTGTGGCTGCGCGGCCGAGCGCTGCTCGCCGCGGCGATGTTCTGGATGGGGTTCCACGTATTCACTTCGGCGATCTTGTACATGCATTTCGCACCGACTGCGATTTGCTGGCTCGCATTTGCGCCGTTAGAGCGCCTTGGTCCCTGGCTGCGCCGGGTCAAAGCCCGGCGGGGGGAGCGCGCAAGCCGGAGATCCGCCCGGCATCCGGTGCCTGTTCTTCGCGATCACGCGGTAGACAGCGGCGGCTAGTGCCCGAACGACCGGCAGGTCAATGACACGGCCCACAATCGCGTACCCACCGCCGCGGAATTTGAGCCATTCTGCAAAGGCTGCTGCACCCCCGTAGATAGTGCCGTCAGTGCTCACCCATATAGCCTCGCGCCGCGTGCGCTCCGCGGTTGTGCCAAGCGCAGCCAGATCTGTGAACTGCCAGGCGATGAGCCGGGCGTTCGGCCCCTGCGGACGGCATAACCGTCGGGCCAACCAGTGTGCGCTCGACGTGCAGAATGCGCAGTCTCCATCGAAGATCACCCAGGGCACATCATGAACCGCAACCACACTCGTCAACCTACCGTGACGCCCCTCGTCCGGTTGGCGACTACTTTCGGCTGAGAACGCCGCATCGTCACGGCCGGAACATAGACTCCCGACCGTGGGTGGGCGGATCAACGAGGAAGACATCGCCGCCGTACGAGATCGGGCCCGGATCGAGGAAATAGTCGGCTCCTACGTCACCCTGCGCAGCGCGGGAGCGACCATGAAGGGCCTCTGCCCATTCCACGACGAAAAGACTCCCAGTTTCCAGGTCACACCCTCACGCGGGTACTGGTACTGCTTTGGTGCCTGCGCCGAGGGCGGCGACGTCATCGACTTCATGCGCAAGATCGACAACCTCACGTTTGTGGAGGCAGTCGAGCGGCTCGCCGATCGCGTGGGCATTCAGCTGCGCTACACCGACGATGGAGGCTCCCGGCCTGAGCCTGGTGCGCGCATCCGCATCGCGGAGGCGCTCCGGCTCGCGGCGGAGTTCTTCGTCGAGCAGTTGGGCAGCCCGGACGCCGTTGTGGCTCGGCAGTTTTTGAGTGAACGAGGTTTTGACCGCCAAGCAGCGGAGCGGTTTGGGGTCGGGTTCGCCCCACGGGACGGCCGCGCTCTGCTGCAGCATCTGCGCGGGCGCGGATTCAACGATGTGGAGCTGGTATCTGCCGGACTGGCACGCGAGTCTGGCTGGGACTTCTTCCAGGGCCGTGTGCTGTGGCCGATCCGCGACTCCGGGCGGCAAGTCGTGGGCTTCGGGGCGCGCCGGCTGTTCGAGGACGACCGAATGCCGGCGAAGTACATCAACACCCCAGAAACCCTTCTATACAAGAAGTCTCACGTTCTCTATGGGCTGGACCTTGCTCGCTCCTCGATCAGCAAGAAGAGCCAGGCGGTAGTGGTTGAGGGCTACACCGACGTCATGGCGGCTCATCTGTCCGGCGTCGACACGGCAGTCGCCTCGTGCGGAACCGCCTTCGGTGATGATCATGCTCGGTTGTTGCGCCGGTTGATGGGCAATCATGACGCGTTTCATGGTGAGGTGATCTTCACCTTCGATGGTGATGTGGCGGGACAGGCGGCTGCGCTGAAGGTGTTCGCAGGTGACCAGAATTTCGTGACCCAGACCTATGTGGCGATCGAGCCGTCTGGTCTTGACCCGTGCGACCTGCGACTGCAGCGCGGAGAAGCGGCCGTACGCGAACTTGTCGCGCGACGGGTGCCGCTGTACCGGTTCGTGACGAGCAACGTGCTCAAGCAACATGATCT
>JBKOZG010000381.1:0-4006 GCA_046725775.1 Actinomycetota bacterium
GCACCGGCCCCTGGCACGTTTTCCATGCGGATAGTGAGGGCCGGCCGCTCGTCATACTCGATATCGGCGCCCTCAAGCGCGTCCCTGGCACCCCTCTCGTCGTCAGCGATGAACGCAACCGTGCCCGTGTCGCCGTGTGCCACACCACACACGACGATGTTCACGCCATGAGCAGCCATGGCCTCACAGAGACGGGCCAGCTCACCGGCCCGGTTCTCGAACTCGACAGTGAACGCACTCATGTCGTCCTCCTCTCCGCGCCGCATGACTGGAAATAGCTTCCGGTCGAACGTACTCCCCGAGATGTCGGCTGAGAACGAGCTGGCGCCAAGATCATTATTTGACGGGGCGCCGCGTGGGTGCACTAGACGGACACGGCTGGGGCGTCTACACCGATTCGCGGGATCGGCAACCTAGGCAGCGCCCTCGATGCCACAGTCGGATCAGGAGTCCTGCAGAAGCAGCGGCACGCAACTACCGCGGTTCTGGCCACCGCCCCACAGTGGCCAGCACCAAACAGAAGAGTCGGGTTCGCTCTGCATCAGCCCGGGCCGGGGGATGGCGCAGGCCGCCTGTAGCAATCCAAAGCACCGTGGGAATTGCCATAAGCAGACGTTATGCGAGGCACCTTGACAGTCTCTAGGCGATCGACCGCAAGAACCTAACCAGCTCAGGCACGATGGCCTCAGGCGTGGGCCCGTGGTCTTGGCCAGAGAGCACCTGCCGCTGGGCGTTAGGCAGTGCGGCTGCGACGGCGTCGGCGGCCTCGGGCAGTCCGGGGAAGGTCTGGTCTCCGGAGTAAACGACGGTGGGAACGGTGACCGCGGCCCAGCGGCTGCGCCAGTCGGGATCGGTCTCGATGTCGTGCGAGGCCTTGTGGTCGTAGACAAGCGTGGGCGCAACCGCTACCAGGCCGGGCCACCATGGCGCGTGCGCCATCTCCTCGACTGCCTCAGCGGGCAGCCCGATGATTGCCGTCATGTTGTAGCGGGTCGCTTCGTCGAGCTGGCCGGTATTGAGCATTCGCTGGAGTGTGGTGATGTGCTCGGTGCCGTCGGATCCGGCGAAGTAGGGCGGCTCGTATAGAGCAAGCGCTGACACGTCCAGCCCCCCTGTCACCGCGGCGAGTGCGATTCCGGCGCCTGAGGAGCTTGTGTAGAGGGCGGCGGGCGCTCCGGTGGCTTCGATCAAAGCCGCGACGTCCTCGACCTCGCGGTCCAGTGTCCAGGGCGGTGTGTCGCCCGATCGGTCGCGACCGCGCCGGTCGTAGTCGACGGCCGTGAAGCCTTCTGCTGCTAACTGCGTGGCGATCTCAGTCGTTCGTCGATCAATGGCGCGGTGCTGACTTGCGCCGCCGATGAAGATGACTGTCGGTCCATTGCCGTAGGCGTCGTAGTCGATGGTGGTGCCATCGGCGGAGGTCACGATGCTCATGAGTTCCACCTTTCTCGCGGTTGTGCTCAGACGGACTCAAGATATTGAAGAAACTGAGCGGCAGCGGGGCTGGTACGGACGGCAGCATTCGCACACTTCGAGGTGCGCGTCGAGTGCCTCGGCGCCAGCTTCGACCTCACAAACTGAGGCTCCGGTGTCGGCAGGCGTTCTAAAAACCGTTAGTAGGGCGGGGGAGTGTGAGTCGTGCCGCAAGCCCACCCTTCAACGGCACTCTTAGAGCAACGTGATGGACGCGCTGATTTGATCCGTACTTTCACGGCGGTGGTCGCAGCGATCTCCTGCGCGAATAGCCATCGAAACTGAACAACTCGTGGGACGATCACGTCGGGAAGAGGGAGGCACGCCGGGTCGGCTCCTGGCGTGCGTCGACCGGCGCGAACTCGCTCATGGCTGGGTCCCCGATTGGGGTTCGTTGAGGGCTTGTGTGATCTGGGCAAGGGTGTAGGCGACGGCGTGGTCCCAGTCCATGTCGGCACCGCGGGCGCGCGGAGTTCTCGCGCGTGCTCCTCGCCCAGAGCTTCCGTGACGATCAAGCTGGTGAGCCGAGCGAAATTCGGCGACTCGGCCACATAGGCTTCGGCCGCGCCTTGAATGATCGCCGCAGCCTCAGGCTGGGTGGCGGCAAGCGCGCCCGCGATCACGTGGGGGTCATGCCCATCAGGAGGTGGTCACCGCCCCGTTGGAGGGCGCGGATGGCACGGCGCGGGGACGCCTGGTGCTCACGTCACGCACGTGGGAGCTCGTGCGCGCTGGAGGCACTCGGATTGACGTCCGTGATCGGCTCGTCGGCCGCAGAGGTCACGACGCGGTCGTTATCTACTCCTGGCAGATCGAACATCTCTGGGAGCAGGAGCATCACCTAGAGATCGCTGTCGCGCAGGTCGAGCCCGACGGAACTGTCCTTACGAGTCGGAGCGGTTGTCCTTCTGGCCGTACCGGTAACTCGTTGGCGGAACTGCAGAGCATCGGACTCGGGATAGTGGAGAGCACCTTCGACCCTGATGGGGAGGGGTACATGGTGGTTGCTGGTACGGCATAGCGGGCGGTTCTTGCCCTCGGGGCAGGTGGAGGCTGAGTGCCGTTAGCCGTCCCTGTTGCGACGGCCAGTTGGGACCGTCCGTGTCGACATTCGCGCGGCCGGCCGCGCAGTTGCTGCACCGTAAGCGGACCCGCTTGCGGGCCTCGGGAAAGGCGCTAGACGGCGTCGCGAAGGAGTGAGACCAACCTGGCGAACTGCCCGGCGACATCCGTGGCGTGATCAGGATTGACTTCGCAGAGGGTGAGGCCTGCCCATTGCGGGATCTGCCGGACTCGGCTGGCGAGCAGGTGCAGCTCGTCAATAGTGAGGCCGGGGGCCTCGCGGACCTCGTGGGCAATGGGGAAATCAGGGTAATGCAAGCACATCGATATCGATGTGGATCAGGATGCGGTCGAATACCGAGGCCCACGTGAGGAGGCGGTCGAGGACTGCGTCCAGGTCTGTTCTGACGACGGCGATGGGTTCGCGGCGAATGTCGAGTTGCTGAACAACGCGCCGCTCAGGCTCGGTAAGCAGATCGGCTGCGAGAAGGTACACAGCTTGTGGTGGCAGCAGCGGTGTCCGGGATCCCGCGTCGGCCAAACGTGGTTCGACGCCATCGATGCCGAGGATGTGGGCCAAACCCATCCAGTCCAAGACGCCATCGCCGGTGGCGGGGGTGTTGAGGTCACCGTCCAGATCGATGTAGATCAAACCTACTGACGAGCCGTCGTCGAGCGCTCCGGCGACCGTTCCTAATTCGACTGTGCAGTCCCCGCCAAGTACCAGTACGTCTTCGCCTCGGGTGTACGCGTCGGACACGGCTACTGCGACGGCCACCACAGCCTCGCGGACCTGCTCGACGTTGGCGGCCTGCGGGTGTTCGGGGTCAGGCTGGTGAACGAATGTGGCGACATTCCCGGCGTCGCGGACCGGTCGGCTTGTACGCATAAGGGCGTCGACCAAACCGTGGGCGCGTAAGTACGCGGGCGCTCGTTCTTGTCCAGGACCGTACGCTCCGGCGCTTGTTGCGGCGCCGATCACGGTTAGGGGTCGCGGTCGGACACCATCCAAGCCTGTCGTTCCCATGGGTCGATTCTTGTCACAGCGCCCAGGTGGATAGAGCCACCGGCCCCCTAGCGGAGCATTGGGACTCCGGCGAGCTGCCCGCAGCGTTGTATTGGAGTCGGGACATCCCACTAGCCGACCGGCTTGCGGGCACTCGGTTCGGCCGGAACGTGGAACGCTCACCGGGAACGGTTTCAGCCTCGAGGCGCTGAGGGCGTCTCGGGCAGCGGTTGCGGATCGCTGAGGCGGTGGCCCGTGAAGAAGTCGAACGAAGCAATCCGGTGGTACGAAGCCTGCTCATGTCACTACCGGCTGAAACCGGATCGTCTGGCGGCAAGCCCAGGTGCCTCCACTTCCAAACTCGAAACCGTCTGCCGTTTCGTCGCGACGCGGCGCGCCGCCCGTGCCCAACCCAGGAGGCGGAGGCTGCCCGGGATCGTCGAGTGCAGGCCATGCCATTAGTCC
>JBKOZG010000160.1:0-9268 GCA_046725775.1 Actinomycetota bacterium
GGGTTACGCCGCGTCGCCACCGGTGTCTGCCTGAGCCTGGCTCGTCAACAGCGACACGTAGGCGTCGATCGCCGCTGCTGGTATGAGCCGAACGCGTCCTTCTGTCACAGTCTGCAATCTGCCGGATCTGATGAGTTCGTACAGCTGGCTACGGCTAAGGCCCAACAGCACGACCGCCTCTTCCACTCGGTTCAACACGCGCCGCGGAACTTCCGGGCCAACTAACTTCTGAGCCACGCGCACACCTCCTTACCCAATGCTGAGGTTGTCGACTTCCGCTCACTCCTAATGCTGTGACCTCGAATCTGGATTGGAAACATCGAGTGGATCGACCACTTTCATGATCAATTGCAGTCCGCGAGCGGCTGGCGTTCGACAACTACAGGAGGGCGCTCCGTCGTCACCACGATGAGCCACCGGTTGCTCCGTCGCTTGTCCATTAATTGGCATTCATTCACTTTCAGTGATTTGCCGCCATGAGTGTGCCGCCCTGTGGAGTCGCGATTTCCAGAGACGAGCCTGTCTTGCCATCGCGTCTCTACCCGCCCGCCCTAAAGCGAGAAAGCCGGGTGCGGGCGGTCAGAGTTTTAGCAGTTTTAGTTACTGAGCAAGCGAGATTCACACGCCGTGGATACACCGCTGTCTGACTATGCATTGCAGGCGACCAGGGCTGCCGCGGCAAGAACGATGCCGGGGTATTGACACAGGTCACGGATTTTAATTCAGGGCTGGCCTTTGCTGGAATCGCCGTAGCGCGACCCATATGAGTGGGGCGCCGATGAGGCCGGGCAGTAGCCAGTAGGTCAGATGGGGTAGCCGGTTCCACAAGGGTAGGAAGGGTCCGTTATCGACGTAGAAGCCGGTGAGTAGGGCGATGTAGGAGCCGCCCATGCCGATGGCGTGGTGTGGTGGCCAGCCTGGGCGATGCTGTCGGCGGGCGCGGTAGCCGTAGAGGCCGAGGCTGAACGCGATGACAGCAATGGCGAATAGGTGGGCGTCTTCGTGCCAGCGGATCGCGGCCATTATCGTCGCGGTGGCAAAGATTCCGCCGAGTGCCCACAGGTAGACCCGGCCGGCACGCGGGTGGCGTCCGGGTTGTTTGCGGGCGGTCGCGGCGAGCGCCCCCGCGGTCACAGCGGTCAGCCCGGACAGGACATGTAGCACCAGCGCGGCCGCGAAGATCGGTCCCGCATCGGGAATGGGAAGGCCGAAGATTTCACGATTGAGCGTCATGATCAATCTGGATCATCAAGCTCGCATCCGGCTGGCGTGTAGCACGGTCGTGATGCTGCAGGCAATGCGAGTGAGGCTGGCGCCAAGAGCAATGATCATCAGCGGTCTTGCGGGGGCACCGGACACCATGATCATGAGGATCATGGTGAGGTCGATGATCATGCACAGCAGGGCGATAGCGATGGTGGCTGCCAGGGCACGGTGCGGGCCGGTTTCAGGCAGCCAGCGCATGAGGCGCCCGGTGGTGGCGAAGGTGCCGCCTGCGGTGGCGATCGCGGCGATGATCAACGGGATAACGGGGATGGCCGCCACGAATGCGATCAGACCGGTGCGCCAGGTGCTTGGATGGAGCACGAGCAGCCACCAGATTCCCACCAGTGGGCCGGTGGCGATGAACAGGCGCTGGTGCGGCGCGCGTACGCGGTTGTCAGTACGCCGGCGAACGCGTCCGCGACAGTGCGCGGGCTTCCGAACTGCGCGATCGCTGCCGCGGTCGCCTGGTCGGGTGCTAGTCCGTTGGCGATGCGGTCCTCCGTGGCTTGCTCCAGGCCGTCACGCAGTTCGGTGAGAATCGCCTCGCGGCGACGGCGTGGTCCACGTAGCTGTGTGGCGAGGTCGGAAAGGTACGCCGCAAGCGCGTCCAGCGGGCGCGTACCGGTGCTGGTCGCTAGGCGGTCGCCGGCCATGTTCGTCTCTTGAGGAGGGCTGTTACAGCGGCGGAGAACTGGTCCCACAGAGCGCGTTGCTCGCTGAGCGCGATGTGTCCGACCGGAGTGAGGTGGTAAGCCGCGGCGCCGGCGTCCGCCAACGGTATGCCAGTCACTAGCGATCAATCCGGCGCGTTCTAACCAGTGCAGCGCCGGGTAGACGGTGCCCGTGGGCAGATCGAGGGCGCAGTCGCTGCCAGAGCGAGCGACTCGATGACGGCGTACCCATGTTTGCTGACCCGGCTCGAGGACGGCGAGCAGCAGCGCTCGAGGTGGCCCATGAGTAGTTCGGGTCGCATTGGCAGCACAGCTGTCGCCTCCTCGCGAGCGCGGCGTTTCACCCAGCACTTATAGTGTAGCATCGCCATACTTTGCGTTACTACTTATCAATGCCGACGATCTGCTTATCTGAGGGCGGTTTTGGGATTGGGCAGGAGAGGTGGGCGCTATCGGCGCCCCAGACCCCGATCACCGGCGGGAGTGAGGCCTAGCTCATCGATCACGGGGCCTGCACCGAGGACCTCTTATCTATGCACCACGATCGCCTGGTCGGGAGGATTGAGGTACAGACCGACGACGTCGATCAACTTCTCCTCGAACCGGGGTCGTTGGACAGCTTGAACTTCTTCACCAAATGGGGTTTCAGACCTCGCGCCGACCAGACCCGCTGGGTCGTATCCTCGACACCCCAACCCGCCATTGTCCGGATACTCCAATGCGTCTGCCCGTCGTGGACGGAATTCTGAGTCAGGTCAACATCTCCTCGATCACCTCTTGCGGGATCGTCGCCTTCCGGCCCCGACCCGGGCGACCTTCCCGAACCTCGATAGTCCATCGACGGTGAACTTCGCCCGCCAGGCTCGCACCGTCATCGCCGTGACGCCCACTTGGGCCGCGATCCGGTCGTTGGCCCCGCGATCGGCAGCCAGCAACAACACCCGGGCCCGCACCACCTCCCGGTGCGCGGCGGTCCGAGAGACCGACAGCCTCTCCAGTACGCGACGCTGACCCTTCGAGACCACCAATGCAGCAGCAGGTCTGGACATACCCCCGCTCGAGAACCAGACCCCCCAAGCTATTTACGCGACACGCCACTAGGTACACGACGCGCATGACGCCCCACGACACGATCTTGGACCGCGAGCCGAGCCGGGACTTGGCGCGCCAGTCGGTGCGTGCGGAGGAGCCGGAAAGGCGCACGGATGGCTGAGGCGGGGCACGTCGAGGGCGGGGCCACCGAAGCCTCGGCGAACCGGTCGCGGGCACGCCGCTTGATCCAAATCGTTCTGGCCGTCCTGGTGGCTTTTGTCGTGCCGGTGCTCCTCCTGGACGCACTCGTGGGGCAGTACGGCGCGAACGCGATGGTCCTCGGCGTTCTGGTCGGCGCCCTGGGCTCCGGCGGAACCCGCCGGATGCTGTACCTGGCGCCGGCAATCGGGCTAGCGGCGGGGCTTGGGGCGTTCAGCGCCTACGACTGGTGGTGGGTGGGTCTGCTTGCTGCGGCGGGCGTCTCCGCGGGAGCTGGGATCGGGTTCGGGTGGATGCTTCCGTTGCTGATGATCCCGTTGGTGGCGACCTTCGCCAGCCCAGTGTCGACAACATGCGGTGGCCTATGGGGTCATCGCTGCGGTAGCGACGGGCTACGGCATCGTGCTGGCCCGCCGGTTCGGAGCCGCTGCTGTCGTCGAGGGCCAGCGGGTCCGCGCCGCTACCGCGACCGTCGTGGCGCTCGTGTTCGGGGCGATCCTGGGTGGCGCAGCGGCGATCGGGGTGCACTGGCGTGGATCGAGCCGTACTGGGTCCCGGAACAGATCCTGATCCTCGCCTTGTACGTTCTGATCGGTTAGCGAGATCGCATTGGGGGAAAGGCGATCGGCACTGCGGTCGGCGCGGTCGCCGCGATCCCCATCGCGATCATCGCGCCCCCGACGTGGGCCATCGCGCTGATCTTTCGTGCTCGCGGTCGTGCAGACCAAGACGTATTGGCTCATGTATGGCCGGTACACGTTCGGCCTCGTTGGTCCTCGCGCCTCCCGGCCAGGTCGCCTCGGAGGCGGAGCAGCGTAGTGTTCAAATCCTTACCGGTATCGCCCTTCTCGTGGTCGGTCTGGTCATCGTCGACGCTGCGGGCAGGTGGCTGGCCAAGCATGACCCCCAACCCGAACTCGCCCCTGCGCTCTCCGAAACGTCGGCTTGACGACACATTCAGGAGCGCACTCATGCAACCGCGGACCGAGACAGCCTCCCAATGTCAGCCGTGCGGCAACCCCAACGCGGTTGCGGAACTCCGGCAGGGTGAGAAAATGCTGGACCTCGGCTCGGGCGGTGGGGTCGACGTGCTGCCGTCGGCTCGTCGAGTCGGAGAGCCGGGTTCGCCTATGGAGTCGACATGGCCGATGAGATGCTCGACCTTGCCCGGGCCAACGCCGCCCAGGCCGGCGCCACCGACATCGAGTTCTTCAAGGGCACCATCGAGGACATCCCGCTACCGGATGAATCGGTAGATGTAGTGATCACCAACTGCGTAATCCACCTGTCGGTCGACGAGCCAAAGGTGATCACCGAGATGTTCCGGGTGCTCAGCCCAGCTGGCCGGATCGGCATCAGCGATGTAGTGGCCGAGGATCACCTCAGCGTCGAGGCGCGGGCAGGGCGAGGCTCCTATTAAGCTGCATCGCGCGAGCGGTGCCACCGCATGAGTACCCCAGCGGCCTCACCTGCGCCGGCTTCGCCAACGCGACCGTCCGTTTCACCCACCACCAGGAACGCGAGGAGGCGTGGACCGAGATCGGGACCGCGCTGGCGGCGTACGAGGGTCCCGACGGGTTCGTCGGCCCGTGGGAGATGCTCGTAGTCACCGGAACCCGCTAGGGCGCGCCGCAAGGAGCTCGGTTTGTGGGAATACTGACCCGGGTCTGCGCAGATCGGCGGTAACCGGAATTCAGTGCCGGCGACGGCCCCAGCCAATCTCCAGAATTTCGACTTGTGGGCTTCGGTTGGCATAGCCAGACCTGATATATCGCGCCGATTCAAGGAGGTCGGCGGAGTCGTCCCACGAGTTGAATGCCTGGAACGGTGCCAGCGCGGACGGAAGGACCTCAGGAATGTCGCGAAGGTCCTCGACGAGCTGACGATAGGCCAGCCGGTTACCAAGTTGTCGTGTGGCGGACATCCACGAATCGGTGGCCAGGAGGCGCTCGATACGGCGCAGATCGGCACTTAGTCTGCGTCGCTTCTCGACCAGCCACAACTCGGCTTCGTCGGGGTCCCATTCCTCCGTTCGTTCATGTCGGGCTGTGGCCCAAAGGCTGACCCGTTTTGCCAGTGGCATCAAGACACGTTGAATCCCGGGTCTGCTGAGCAGCGACAGGACGACAAGCAGCCCGAACGCTATCAACCACTCGTTCAGGGCTACCATGTTCATCACTTACAGTCATACACCGCAGGGCAACCACCGACCAGAGGCCAACAGGTCTCGGGCGGCAAGCCTATGCGCCGAGGACGTCGCTGACGCCGGCAACTTTGATCCTGAGAGGGAACACCCCAAGTGAGCCCGGTTGCGCCAGCGACTCCGCAAAGGCTCATCGGCGAGAGCCGGGTAGACGAGTTCGCCTTCGTGCTCGGCGATGGTCCGGTCCAGCTCCTCGTGCGCGAGAGCTCGAGCAGCTCGGCGAGCCTGGTCCACACCAGCACCGGATCGGCGCTGCTCATGGCCGCGATGCGGAGCACGGCGTCCTTCGTCGTTGAGGCGACTTGGTTAAGAATGAGTGACCTGCGTGCTGGCATGTGGCGTTAGGGCGACGATCTTCCCGGTGGCGGAGCCTGCTTCCATCTCGGCATGGGCCTGCCGGATCTCATCCAGCTGATAGATGTGGTGGATTGGGACGACCGCCTCCCCGGCGGCGACTGCATCGAGGAAATTCTGCAGGACGTTCGCCGGCATATCGGCGGCTCCACCCGTGTAGGCGGTGAGCCGAACGCCGCGCGGGATGTAGTCGATCGGGTAGAAGTCGCGAACCGTCCACTCGTTGGACAGCATTCCGGTGAAGCACACCACGCCGTGCAGCCGGGTCGCTGCGAGGGTGTCCGGAAGTGTCGGTGTGCCGACAAGTTCCAGGGCGGCGTCCACGCCGTGTGGCACGATGTCGCGTACTCGTCCGGCTATCCGGCCGTCGTCGACTACGACATGGTCGACGCCGATCGCGTTCAGCGCACCCACCTTGCTCCGGCTCCGTGTGGTCGACAGCACGGTCAAGCCGAGACGTTTGGCCAAAACCGCGGTGGCCATGCCCACCGATGACGTGCCGCCTCGGATCAGCAGGGTCTGTCCCGGGTGGGCATCAAGGCCGACGGTCAAGGAGCCGTAGGACGTTTGCAGCATCTCAGGCACAGCGCCCAGCGTGGCCCAGTCGAGCGCGCTGCTGAACGGCACCACCTGTCGTACCGGAACACACGTGTACTCGGCGTAGCCTCCATCGAAGGTGCGTCCCATTCCGCCCATCAGCGTGGCCACTTGGTGGCCAACCGGGAATTGCCCGCCCGGGCAAGCCGCCACCGTGCCCGTCGCCTCGATCCCCAGGACGCGGGGGAACGTCACACCCTGCGCCAGGCCAAGCCGGGTGTGCAGCTCGGACCGGTTGAGGCCGAATGCTGCGACCTTGATCAACACCTGTCCTGGCCCCGCGGTCGGGATCGGAAGGTCCCGGATCTGAAGAGCGTCCGGCGGTCCCGGCGCGTCTAGCACCACCGCTTTCATGGTCATCAACGCCGCGCCGCCAGGTCTGCCGGATCCGGTGTCATCAGATGCTGGCGTAACCGACGCAGGGTGACGGACAGCTGCGCAAGCTCACCTGCCGACGGCCCCGCACCAACATAGGCGGCGAGGGCAGCCGCGAACGTGACATTCGCTGCCTCCAGCAGGCCCTCACCGGGCTCGGTCAGTTTGATCAGATTCGATCGGCCATCGGTAGGGTTAGGCTGCCGTCGGCACCAACCGGCAGCCTCGACCTTGTCCACCACCTTGCTCGCCCCACCGACGGTGATCGACAACGTTCGAGTGATGTCCAGCACTCTGCAACCCTCGGTGGCATCTACCACCTGCATGATCTCCAACCAGGCCAGAGGTACACCGTGCGCGTGCTGAACTCTGGCCTCCACCCGGTTCCACAGCTCGGTCTCAAAACGGACCAGGTCACGAAACAGCCCGACCAGATCGACGTCCACGGCCGCACGATACTCCGAAATAGATTCCATGGAATGTAGTACCGCTGGACGAGCCGGGAGTGTCCATCGATGGATCCGGCAGATCCGCCCTCTGCGGAGCTGGCCGTGGCCAAGGAGTTGGTCTGTCAGGCTCGCGCCCAGGGGGTGGCGTTGACCGGTCCGGGTGGGTTGTTGAAAGCGCTCACCAAGACGGTGCTGGAGACCGCCTTGGAGGAGGAGATGGCTGAGCATCTCGGCTATGACAAGCACGATCCGGTTGGTCGGAACCGGAGCAACTCCTGCAATGGGAAACGCGCCAAAACGGTGTTGACCGATTCTGGTGAGGTCGCCATCGAGGTACCGCGGGACCGCGACGGCAGTTTCGAGCCGGTGATCGTGGCCAAGCGGCTTGACACCTCCGGAGGTGTTGGGAAGAGGGCTGACTCAGGTCATATCAGCCAGGTGGCCTTTCGTTACCATGCTCGAGGCCTTGTGGCTGGTGGGTTTGGCTCCTGCCTACCAATGGGCGGTGTGCGGTTCCGGCTCATGCTTGACTGGAGCCTCGCCGCGGCAGCCCACAAATTCTGGTCAATGAGGTGTCCGTAAAGGTCCATTGTCATGGCCGCCGATGCATGCCCAAGCACCCTCTGCAAGACCTTCGGGTCCGCGCCCGAGCCAAACACACTGACGCAGCAGTGTGTCGCAGGTCGTGAACGCGCAACTCGGGGCGACCGATCGCCGTGATGGCTTGGCGCCACTCCACCGACCGCTTCCGATTGGTCTCTCTTACGGCCCGCCACCTGGGCCGCGGAACAGCCACTCGCTCGCCGAATTTCCGGCCGCCCATCGCGATCGGCACCACCGCAGCAACCAGCGGGACTTTTCGCGCCCGGCGGTTCTTCAACGTGTCGACGAAGACCTACCGCTTCGCGAGTTCGCGCACCTTAACCCGCGACTGAGGCGCCCAAAGAATGTCTCGCACTTGATCAATGCCGCCCGTCGGCCAGCGCTCGAGCAGGTCGCGCACCTGTGGGTCGCTGATCGCCGCGCTGAGAACTCCGGGAAAGTCCGCCCACATGACGGTGAACGGACGCCCCCACAGCCGGACCGGTTCGAGGGTCAGCCGAGGTGCGATCTCAAGGTCGTCAAACGCGGCTGCGATCATCTCGTAGCCGCTGCCTAGTGCTTTCTCGCGCTCCCTCCAACTGCGCGCGTGTAGCGCCCTGTTGAGCGGCGCCGACAAGCGGTCAGCGATCTGGAGTTCCGAGAAAGCGGTGCCAAACCACTTCACATACGGCGCATATCGACGTTCGACTAGAAACGACAGGTGCATGAGCCCGGACACGATCTTGCTCGCAATCAAAGTCGACCCGAGTTCATCCCCTGCATAGCCGGCGCGCCCTACAAGATTCATCTCTGGGTGCACCCGCCACCAACCCGCAAGCATCAAGTACAGCCAGACATCTCTTGGGTAGTAGGCGAGACGTCTGCGCACCTTCTCCAGGTCGAGGTCATCGTGGAACACGGCTCCCGCCGTCATGGCACACAGACGTTGCTCCGGCAGACTGACCCAGTCGTAGGCGTCCCAGACGACCGAGACGTCCAGACCGAGCTGGTCCAAGAAGTAGTGCTGCACCGTAGTCACCTTGACCTGGGTCGGAAGCCCGTCGAAGTGATCCGGGATCCGCGCGGTCAACTGGGCTTGCACCGACTCACCCTGCTCGGTGAGGACCTCATCCGGCACGAAGACGATCACACGGGCGGACCAGGTGTGATCGGTGGACATGCTGTCGTCGTATCCAAGTACCTCCGACCCTCTGCCCATGAGCCCAGCAGCATGGGGCAACCGCGGGAACGCCGCGGCGATCGCCGGCGCCACGCAAGCCCCGTAAAACGCCTCACTCAGGCGAAGACCACTCGACTGCTGATTCAATGTCTCTCCCTTCGCGGCATGGTTACAGCGAGTGCCGAGCCTGCCAGGACGAACGTGGCGAAATCAACAGATCTGCAGCACCAAACTGCAGCACAAGGAACACGGATCGTCGCCTCCACGTGGATCCGGGAGCCAGCTAGCGCGCTCTGACGGGGGATCCGCTCCCGTTCGCTAACGCGTGCCAGCTCAGGTG
>JBKOZG010000379.1:0-12373 GCA_046725775.1 Actinomycetota bacterium
ATCTCAGGGTGGCGCGTGGTCTGGACTACTACACCGGCACCGTCTATGAGACTGAGCTCGTCGGCTTTGAGTCTTGGGGATCGATCGCCTCGGGCGGCCGGTACGACTCGCTGGCCAGTGATGGCCGGATCACCTACCCAGGCGTCGGGCTCTCGATCGGGGTCACCCGGCTACTGGCCCCGCTGCTGGCCAGGGGAATGCTGCGGGCCTCGCGGCCAGTTCCGACGACCGTGCTCGTGGCTGTCGACAGCGAGCAGACACGCGCCACGGCGATCGAGGTCGCGGAGCAGCTTCGCGCCCGCGGGATCCCGACAGAGGTGGCTCCCCGAGCGGACAAATACGGCCGCCAGATCCGGTACGCGGACCGCCGTGGCATCCCGTACGTTTGGTTCGGTGGCACCGACGGCGGGGAAGTCAAGGACATCCGCACGGGCGAGCAGATTGCCGCAGACCCAGCGTGCTGGATGCCGATCCCAGAGGACATGAAACCATCGGTGATCGGTCTTAGGCCATCAAGCTGAGAATAGCGTCCCTGCATGGTGACAGAGATGACGCGAACGGACGTGCTACAACGCCGCCTGGCAATACAGCGGTTGCTTGATGGGGGGCTGCCGAGCGGAGCCGACGTCGTCCGGTTACTCGGCTGCGTGCAATCGCAGGAGTACGCACATGCCCTGTGGTCCCTCGGCATGCGGACTGACCGGCTCAGCGCCGCTGAGGTGCAGGCCGAATTTGACAGCGGAGACTTCCTCCGGACGCACATCTTGCGCCCAACCTGGCACTTTGTGGCCGCCGAGGATATCCGTTGGATCTTGGAGGTCACGGCCCCACGAGTTCAAAGGCTCAATCAGACGATCTATCGCCAGCACAGTCTCGATCCGGCCACTCTGGACCACGGCGTCGCCGTGATCGCCGAGCAACTCAGGGGCGGACGGTATCGGACCCGGGCCGAGCTCGGTGAGGCGTTAGCCGACCAGCGGCTGCCCAATCAGGGCATCCGATTGGCCTACATCGTCATGAATGCCGAGCTGGAAGGAGTGATTTGCAGTGGGCCGACGCGCGGTGCGCAGCAGACCTACGCGCTGCTCGACGAGCGTGCTCCGCGCTCCGGAGACGCAAAAGCCGGAGACGCGGCCGAGCTGGCGCACAGATTCTTCATAGGCCACGGACCGGCAAGTATCCAAGACCTGGCCCGCTGGTCCTCGCTCACCCTCAGTCACTGCCGGGACGCACTGGATGCGGTCAAAGACCGGCTGGACAGCGCATCGGTCGAGGGAGTCGAGCTCTGGTTCGACCCGTACGCACCAACGACGGAGGAGTTGCCGGGAGCTCTGCTGTTACCGATTTACGACGAGCTCACTCTGAGCTACCCGGTGATCAACTTTCCGCAAGCGAGCGGCCATCCGCATACGCCGGGCGAGGATCTCTTTGTGGGCTGCGTGATCATCGCTGAAATGAACGTCGGTACCTGGCGGCGGATCGTGAAGGGCCGCAAGATGATCATGGAGATTGCTCTGGCTCCTGGTATGGAGCGCTCACGCTCGCTCGTGGAGGTGGCCGCCGACAAACTGTCGACTTTCATGGAAAAGGAGCTGGAGCTGACGATCACCGGCTGACGATAAGGTGAAATGCAATCAGGCGAGGAGGAGATCGTGACCGTGCGGCCGGCCGGACATACCGTCCTTGCGTCGGCGGACAGCGAGGTCTACGCCTCGCTTCGCAAGCGTCCCAGCTCGCGTGCGGAGCGGTACGCGATGGGCCGAGCCCTGCGCCGCGAGGTTCCGCGCAAGAGCCTGGGTGTGTGGCGGGCAGCGGCCGATCGACCTGACCCAGTGCAGTTGATCATCGAGTCCCACCAGGGTCGCCTCGACTGGTTGATTCCGGTCCGGGTGGCTCGAATGGTGCTCTCTCCGTACGGCTTCCTGCGCGGTGCGGCAGTCGTGATGGCCGACGACGTGGCGCGGCTCCCCGCGACCGGCATCAACCCCGTTGTCTGTGGCGACGCACATCTGGGCAACTTCGGCTTCTACGCCTCACCTGAGGGCGAGCTGGTCATCGACCTGAACGACTTCGATGAGGCCCATCCTGGTTGCTGGGAGTGGGATCTGCGCCGGCTGGTCGCCAGCATCTGGGTAGCGGGCCGAGAGAACGCGTCATCGGAGGACCAGTGCCGGGCGTCGGTCCTGGCCTGTGTTGCCGCGTACCGGAATGAGGTCGGGTTTTTGGCCGACCAGCCGCTGCTGACGCGCAGCTACAACCGTCTCGATGTCAGTCGCCTGCACGAGACAGCCACTGAGAAGTCGCTTCGATCCGAAATCGATCGCTCCGCCAAGCGTGCCCGCTCACGCACCAGCGACCGTGCGCTTCCGCGCTTTACCGTGGAGCGCGACGGACAACGGCGCATCATCGACGACCCGCCGCTGATCACTCGACTTAGCAATCAGGAGTACGAGGCGGTCGCTCAGGCGCTGGACGAGTATCTTCACACCCTGGCACCGCACTGGCGGCGCGCGCTCGGCGGCTACACCCTCATCGACGTCGCGCACAAGGTCGTTGGCGTTGGCAGCGTGGGCTTGCGGGCGTACGTGGCGCTGCTGGAAGGGAGCAGCCCTGAGGACGTGGTCTTCCTCCAGCTCAAGCAAGCTCGTCGGTCGGTGCTAGCTAAATACGTCCATGGCGATTCGGCTTGGCATGCGCACCAGGGCCAGCGCGTGGTGGAGTACCAGCAGGCGTTGCAAACTGTCAGTGACCCGCTGCTTGGCTGGACGACGATCGGCGAGCTGCAGTACTACGTGCGGCAGTTCCGCAACATGAAAGGGACTATCCCGCTGGATGCAATCGATGCGGCAGCACTCACCGACTATGCCGGAATCGTGGGTCATCTACTGGCCAAAGGTCACGCTCGAACGAGCGGCGCTTCGATGATTGCCGGCTATGCGGGGGCGTCGGACAAGTTGGATCAGGCGCTGGCGAAATTCGCCCAGGCCTACGCCGACCAAACCGAGGTTGACCATGCGGCACTGGTGATGGCGACGCGTCGTGGCATTCTTCCGGTGGCCGACGGTGCGTTGCAGCGGACCGGCTCGTCGTTTCGTCCGTGATGTAGGAGTCTGCGCCTGGTCACGTGGAGCGGCCCGGCCGCCAGAGCACACCTAGACCGATCACGGCTAGGGCGCCAATAGTTAGCGCCCCGATTCCCGCGATGGCGAACCCGCGCGTCAAGATCCGGTCCGCGTTGGTGGATCTCTCCTCCCGATCAGATGCTCCCGCCAAAGGCGGTCTGGGATTGCGGAACATGGGAGGTGCGATGCCGGTTGGCAGGTTGCCGCTGCACAACGTGGTGACGAGCCGGTTCACGGCCTGGTCGCCCTCACCCTCAATGCCCTGGATGGCGAATATCACCCAAGTGCTTCCGACCTCCGGGTCGAGACCACAGGCATCCGAGTTACGAGAGGAGGCGACGACCTGTTCACGGTAGACCGCTCCCTTGTAGACCCGATCAACGGCGAAGCGGATATCGGTCCGAGCCCGCTCACCACGGCCGACGACCTCCTTGTTGATCACCGTGCCACGGAAAACCGCATCCGCTTCACGCACCGCACGATTGGTCGAGATACCTGCACAACTACATGCGAAGGCCTCCGTCGTATCGACGAGCGCAACGCAGGTGCCCAGCAGCAGCGAGGCCACCAGGGCGACAAGGCGCAGCGCGAGCCTTCTCACTTTGCAAGTCTCGGCTGCGCCAACCTGGAACACAAGATCGCTGCAGTGGTGCTACTGGTAGGCGGCGGCTTGGATTCGGTAGAGGTCAGCGTACGGGCCGTTCCGCTGCATCAGCTCATTGTGGCTGCCCACCTCCGCGAGTCGGGAGCCGTCGAGGACGACGATGAGATCGGCCATACGCACGGTGCTGAACCGGTGCGAGACCAAGATCATGATGCTGCCCGGCGACTCGTCGCGACGCGCTGCGTCTGCGTAGCGTTCGAATAGCTCGTGTTCAGTCTCAGCGTCGAGCGCCGCTGTCGGCTCGTCGAGCACCATCAGCAGTGGGGCGACACGCATGTAGCCGCGGGAAAGCGCGAGCTTCTGCCATTGGCCGAAGCTCAGCTCCTGACCGCCCGGCCACGTCGAGCCCAGCTGGCTGTGCAGGCCCTCCGGCAAGCGCTCGACCACGTCCCCAGCTCCCGCCTTCCGCACCGCATCCGTCACAGCGGGCTCATTGTCGAGCCTGGGCAGATCCCCAAGGCCGACACTGTGCTGGGCGCTGAACTCGAACCGGAAGAAGTCCTGGAAGGCCCCTGTCAGCCGGCTACGCCACTCCGTCGCCGACATCCGGCGCAGCGGCTGGCCATCGATCAGTATCTCTCCTGAGGTTGGTTCATACATCTTGGCGAGCAGCTTCACCAGAGTGGACTTCCCTGCACCGTTTTCTCCGACGACCGCGACCACCGCGCCGGCCGGCAGGTGCAGGCTGATGTCCTGCAGCGCGAGTCGGCTTGCCCCGGGATAGGCAAACGACACACGCTCCAGATTGATGCCATCGACCAGTCGCTCCGGAACTGTGATGTCGGTGTCGGCGCTCAACACGGCCGTGTAGTTCTCCAACCAGACAAGCCTCCTCGATCCGTCGAGCCAGACGCCGCGGAGGAAGCCGATCTCCCCGATCGTGCCACCGACGTACGCTGACAGCCGAGCACCGGCCGCCAAGATCAGCAACACCGAGCCGACGGTGGCGTCGAGCCCGACGACAACAAAGACGACAGCGCCGACGTAGCCCAGACCGAAGATCGCCCAGGCCACCGAGTGGGAGATGGCAGTCCCCCAGCGGGCGCGGGCCACGGGTGCGAACCAGCGTTGCCACTCCGTACGACGTCGGTCGGCCAGGTCGTCTCCAATGCCAGTGACCCGCACCTCTTTCGCTGCAGTAGCACTGGTCGCCGTGTCGAACATGTGCTCAGCGAGCCGATTGTGCTGGGCGAACCGTTGTTCCACCTGCCGCTCAACACCTGGCCGCCACGCCGCGCTCAGCACAGTCGGCACTGCGAAAACCGCCAGCAGCACCAGCAGCGGATCGATGCTGGTCAGCAGCACGATGGTGATGATGACGCGCACGATCCAGCCGATCGTCTCCAGGAGCGACACGTACATGTGATCCAACACGAAGACCTGATTGCGAAGCACCGCCAGCCGGTCGAGATAGTCCTGGCGCTCTAGCAGCTCAAGTCCCGAAACCGACGCCTGGAGTGTGGCGACGTGGGTCTCGAGCGCGATCGTGACGCGGTCACGGAACCGTCGGGTCATTCGCGTGGCGACAACCCGGAGGAGCCAGGTCAAAGTTGCTGACGCTGCGATCGCCGCCAGGGTGGCGAACAAAGCGACAGCACTCCCCGCCACAAGCGCATCGGCCATCAGCTTCAGCCACAGAGCGAACAACGCGTCCGGCACCGCCTGCAGCAAGGTGAGCGTAATTGCCACGACTGCCAGGCGCGGCTCGTGGGTATATCCGAGCCGGCACAGCCGCCACATCGATGAGAGCGCTGGCGGTAGCTCGTCGCGACTGGACCGTGACGACCGGCGCAAGGTCTGATCAGCTGCCGCGTCAGAGGACATCGAAAACGACGCCTTCCTCATCCATGGTGGCCGCGAACCTCTTGGCCTGCAATTCGAACATCGTCTTATAGCGACCACCCAGTGCCATCAGCTCGTCATGGCTGCCCAGCTCGACGACTCGGCCGTGCTCGAGCACGCAGATCCGGTCTGCGTGCCGGACCGTGGAGAACCGGTGTGAGATCAAGATCGTGGTGACGTCACGGGTAGCCTGCAGCACCCTGTCGAAGACATCTGCCTCGCCGCGGACATCGAGCTGTGCTGTCGGCTCATCGAGCAGCACCAAACCTGCCCCGCGTCGTACCGCGCACAACGCCCGCGCCAGGGCAACGCGCTGCCACTGACCACCCGAGAGGTCGATGCCGTTGCTGTATCCCTTGGCCAAGGGCGTGTCGAGCTCGGCAAGGTTCGCAGCGCCCGCGGCGACCAGGGCGGCCCGAATGTCGTCATCGCTGGCCTCTCGGCTGGGGTCGACATTCTCGCGCAGGGACAGCTCGAAGCGGACAAAGTCCTGGAAGACCGCTGCGATGCGGCGCCGCCAACCATCAGGTTCGAGGCTGCGCAAGTCGACCCCATCCACGTTGATCGCCCCAGTACTCGGGTCATAGAGGCGGCAGAGCAACTTGGCAAGCGTGGTCTTGCCTGCGCCGTTCTGACCGACGATCGCCAGCGAGGTGCCAGCGTGCACAGTGAGGTCGAGGCCGGAGAGGACGGCGCGTCTACTGCCGGGGTAGGCGAACGAAACCTCATTGAAAGCGATTTCCTGACTAGGCATGCCGGCGGCAGGCCCCTGCCCGGCAGCCAGACTGCCGAGCGGCGCCATCGCCGGTCCCAGCCGGGCGACAGCGGCGACCGGAGCAGCGGCTCCATCCAACGCCCAGTTGAGGCCGCCGAACGCGACGAGGCTGACCCCGAGTGCTACCTGGGCGTACACGACGAGCTGATCAAGTGCAAGGCCACCCGTGACCGCACGGAAGCCAATGGCACCAAACACTGCCGCGTTGGCCAAGATCACAATCAGCATGCACCAGATCACTGACTTCTCCCGCAGCCGCGTCGCACGGTACTGCAGCTCGAACAGCCGTTTGCGGCGTGTGACGAAGCGGTCGACGGTCCAGCCGGCTAGCCCGAAGAGCCGCAGCTCCTTTGCCGGCTGCGGGTCCACAGCGAGCCGGTAGGCATAGTCCGCATGACGCTGGGCCGCCCGCACATCCGGGGTGTTCCGGTCCTTCCAGACCCCACTCTCACGCAGCAGCCAATGGGTCGATCCCCATGCCGCAACGAGAACCAACGGCGCCCACCACGTGAACCCCGCGAGGACAACGGCCGAGGCAACACCACTCACCACACTGACCAGGCTTGTGGCAATGAAGTCGACGTCGAGGTACATCGGCGGACCTGTCATGCCACGGTCGAACTCGCGCGCGGTCGTCAGATCATCGGCAAGGTCCGGATCCTCCAAATGCCCGATGCCCGGCGGTTGAACGCAGGCCCGAATAAGCGCCTCGTTGAGCCACGCCGACACCTTGTTGCCAAGGTTCATGCTGACCGCGGTCTGGATCGGATTCAAGATCAGCATGAGGACGAACACCACACCGGTCAGAACAAGGACAGTTGCGACCGGGCGAGCCTGTTCGACAGCACCCACGGTGGCACCGATGGCTACCGCAAACACGGCGGGCATGACACCGTTCAGGATCAGCAGCGCCCACCAAACCGTGGCGAGCACCGGATCGGCTTTGGGGAGTGCGGCAAAGAACCGCCACTCCTGCCTCGTCCGGAGCCGCTTGATCACAGATATGACTCTGCCACCCGGTTGCGACAGTCGCGCCTGAGCACCTCGGCCTCAGAAAAGCGGTACGGACATAGGGCAACTGGCCCGTAGGATCGAATGTCGTGATGCGCACCCATGGCGCCGGCGCCCTTCGTGCCGAGCATGCTGGAACCACCGTGACTCTGACCGGCTGGGTGGCTCGCCGCCGTGATCATGGTGGGGTTGCCTTTGTTGATCTTCGCGATGCATCCGGACTCGTTCAGGTCGTGGTACGTGACGAAATGTTGGCCGCATCTGGTGCTCATGAGCTTCGCAACGAGTACTGCCTGCGCGTCACGGGTGAGGTCGCACTGCGACCTGAGGGCAACGCCAATCCTGAGCTGTCTACGGGAGAAGTGGAGGTGGTCGTCACGGAGCTGGAGGTCCTGAGCCCTTCCGAGGCCTTGCCATTCCAGATCGACGAGCGCGTGAATGTGGGCGAAGAGACGAGGCTGAAATACCGCTACCTTGACCTGCGGCGGCCAGCGCAAGCGATGGCGCTTCGGCTGCGCAGTGAGGTCAATCGGGTCGCGCGTACGCTGCTTGCCGAACGCGGTTTCGCCGAGATCGAAACACCAACCCTGACCCGATCCACGCCGGAGGGGGCGCGCGACTTCCTGGTACCAGCACGTCTCAAGCCCGGCTCCTGGTATGCGCTACCTCAGAGCCCTCAACTGTTCAAGCAGCTGCTCATGGTGGCCGGCATGGAGCGCTACTACCAGATCGCCAGATGTTATCGCGACGAGGACTTCCGGGCAGATAGGCAGCCAGAATTCACCCAGCTCGATGTCGAGATGAGCTTTGTTGATCAAGATGACGTGATCGAGCTCACCGAAGCACTGATCACTGCCATATGGCGCCTGATTGGTGTGGAGGTTGGCACCCCGCTGGTGCGCTTGACCTATGCCGATGCGATGAACCGTTTTGGCACCGACAAGCCGGACCTGCGGTTCGGGCAGGAACTGGTCGAACTGACGGACTACTTCGCTGAGACAACGTTCCGGGTGTTCCAAGCCGACTATGTCGGCGCAGTCGTGATGCCAGGTGGAGCCAATCAGCCGCGCAGGCAGCTGGACGCCTGGCAGGAGTTCGCTCGCCAGCGTGGGCACCGCGGTCTGGCGTACGTGTTGGTCGGCGACGATGGCGAGCTCGGTGGACCGGTAGCCAAGAACCTCTCGGAGTCGGAGCGCTCCGGCCTTGCTGCTGAGCTCGATGCCGCGCCGGGAGATTGCATATTCTTTGCGGCTGGTCCGCGCGCTCTGGCGCAGTCGCTGCTCGGTGCCACCCGACTCGAAGTTGGCCGAAGGGTCGGGCTGATCGAGGAGAATGCCTGGGCTTTCTGCTGGGTGGTCGATGCGCCATTGTTCGAGCCTGCGAGTGTCGCCATGGCCGCCGGTGATGTCACAGTCGGGACCGGTGCCTGGACAGCGGTACACCATGCCTTTACGGCGCCACAGGACCCGGAGAACTTTGACACCGATCCCGGCTCAGCGGTTGCGTGGGCCTACGACATCATCTGCAATGGCAACGAGATCGGCGGCGGCTCAATCCGTATCCATCGGCGAGACATCCAGGAGCGCGTATTCGCGGTGATGGGGCTGCCGATCCAGGAGGCGCGGGAGAGGTTTGGCTTCCTGCTGGATGCGTTCAACTTCGGCCCGCCCCCGCACGGGGGAATCGCTTTTGGATGGGACCGGATCTGCGCTCTGTTGTCAGGAAGCGATTCCATCCGTGATGTGATCGCCTTCCCGAAGACCGGCGGCGGTCTGGACCCACTCACCGGAGCTCCCACACCGATCACGGCCGAGCAGCGCAAGGAGGCCGGAGTCGACGTCCAACCTGACGTCTGAGGCTGGAGCGTTATCAGGAATCTGCGACAGCTTGGAGTTCCCGTGTCATTTCCTCGACCAAGTCGGGTCGGCCGTGGAACTGCGCTGGAGTGTTCTGGAAAAGCACAATCCTCCATTGATCATCCCGATCTTCGACGACGACGGATTGGTGGGAATTCGTCTCGGGTTTGATCGCAGTCTGGCCAGGTGGAACCAGTCCAGCAATGGCTCGCAAGATCATCGCGTCCTGACCGAGCTCACGAACGGACTTCACCTTGACGGCGTAGCGCCCGGTTTCGTGGTCTGCGAAAATGTTTGACATCTCAGTGCCAATCGTTTGCTTACCGGAGCTCACGCTGCCATCGAATCCGATGACCACTCCATCTGCTGCGAAGAGTGCAGCCATAGCGGTGCCATCGTGATCGTTCCACGCGGTGATCAACGTGTCGTAAAGAGCCGTGACTTCGTTCTCGGTCATGGCGTGCATCATGCTCCCTTGCGTGAAACTGTCGTGGAAGGAGAAACAAATGGCCCTGAAATTGCTCACTGTGCAGGACGCCAGCGTTGCGACCCCGAGGACCTGTTTCAGTCGAACCACCCGGTCACTGGTTGAATGAGCGAGGATCTCTTCGGCAACGCTGTCGGCAGTCAGACAGCTACGCCCAGTGGCAGCTTGTCCGATACCGACCGTGCCGGCTTGCCCCTCGCCGTACGGATGCGACCTCGCACGCTGGAGGAGATCGTCGGTCAAGATCACTTGATGGGGCCCGGATCCCCGCTCCGCCGGCTCGCCGCAGGCGAACCGATGTCGGTCTTCATTTGGGGACCGCCCGGCGTGGGCAAGACCACGATCGCAGCGGTCGTCTCACGCCAGAGTGACTCAAGATTCGTGGAGCTTTCTGCGGTCACCGCCGGAGTGAAAGACGTCCGGGCGGTACTGGACCAGGCTCGGCGTGACTTGCGTACTGCGCGACAGACGGTGCTGTTCATCGACGAGGTGCATCGCTTCTCCAAGACCCAGCAAGACGTGCTGCTGCCGGCAGTGGAGAACCGGCTGGTTACGCTGATCGCCGCGACCACGGAGAACCCGAGCTTCTCGGTCATCTCGCCACTGCTGTCGCGATCGCTCTTGTTGACACTTAAGCCGCTCAGCGATGAAGACATCTCCAATCTCCTCGATCGGGCGTTGAATGAGGACCGTGGATTGGATGGCGGGTACCAGCTCGAACTCGATGCTCGCGCGATGATCGTGCGGCTCGCAGGTTCCGATGCGCGTCGCGCCTTGACGTTCCTGGAGGAATCTGCGGCGGGGGCATCAGCCGTTGGGCAGACGATGATCACCACTGACATGGTCGAGCGTGCCGTGGACAAGGCAGCGGTCCGCTACGACCGTGCAGGCGACCAGCACTATGACGTGATCAGCGCATTCATCAAGTCGATTCGGGGCTCGGATGTCCAGGCCGCGCTGCACTATCTCGCCCGGATGATCGCCGCAGGGGAGGACCCACGTTTCATCGCCCGCCGGCTGGTGATCTTGGCCTCTGAGGACGTCGGCCTGGCCGACCCAACGGCGCTGCCGACAGCGGTCGCCGCAGCGCACGCCGTCGAGTTCATCGGGATGCCCGAGGGGCGAATCAACCTGGCGCAAGCGGTCATTGCGCTTTCCCTGGCGCCCAAGTCGAACGCCGTGATCAAGGCAGTCGACGCCGCGCTCGCCGATGTGACCGCTGGCAGGATCGGCCTGGTGCCACCCCATTTGCGTGATGCTCACTATCCGGGCGCCACGCGGCTGAAACATGGCCAGGACTACGCATACGCCCACGACGAGCCGCATGCCATCGCCCCCCAGCAGTACCTCCCTGATGAGCTGGTCGGCGCGCACTACTACATTCCCACCGAGTATGGGGCCGAGGCAGCGATGGTAACCAGGTTGGCGCGCATCGAGGAGCTGCTGGGTCGCTCTGATTACTAGAGGGTGCTGTAAATCCCAGTATCGCCCGGGTAGGAGCAGGGTAAGGTCGCATAGGCACGCCGCGTGACCGCGCCGCACTCACCACTAACGAGAAGGAAATCCGATGTCCGTAGGGGAGATCGCAGGCCTGATCGCCGCCGTCGCATTTGTTGCCTTGGTGGCGTTCACGGCCGTGCCGCTACTCAAGCTCGGGCGGGTACTTGAGGAGGTCCGGCTAGCGGTGCGTGACATCGGCCATGAGTCGGTGCCGATTCTGACCGAGCTGCGCGGCACGGTACGCGCGACCAACGATGAGCTGGTCAAGCTCGCCGTGGTCACCGACGATGCCGCCAAGGTGAGCCGCAATGCGACGGTGGTCAGCGAGAACGCGGCGCAGATGACTACGCTGTTCTCGGCGACCCTCGGTGGGCCGCTGGTCAAAACAGCGGCGTTCAGCTACGGCGTACGCAAGGCGATTCGCGGCGACGGCTCACGCCGCAGGGCGAAGCGGAGTGCGTGATGTTCCGGCGCTTCTTCTGGTTCGCTATCGGCGCGGGTGTCGCGGTTTTCGTCTCTGTCAAAGTCCGGGGCTATATCAAGAAGACAAGTCCCGAGGCCATCGGCCGTCGAGTTGCCGGATCCGCGAGCGGCATGAGCCAGTCGGCCCATGGGTTCGTCGACCGCTTACGAGCCGGCATGGCCGAGCGCGAAACAGAGCTCCGCGAGTCGCTCGGCCTGCCCGATGAGCAAACCCCTCGATAGCGCGTTCTCGATTTACCACCCAAGGACCACGTTATGAAAACCGCCGAGATTCGGCGCCGCTTCCTAGATTTCTTCGCATCCCGTGATCACGAAGTCGTGCCGTCTGCACCGCTGTTGTACAACGATCCCACTCTGTTGTTCGTCAATGCGGGCATGGTCCCCTTCAAGCGGTACTTCATCGGAGCTGAGACGCCCCCTTTCGACCGCGCAGCGAGTGTGCAGAAGTGCGTTCGGACTCTAGACATCGACGAAGTCGGCAAGACAACCCGCCATGCCACGTTCTTCCAGATGAACGGGAACTTCTCATTCGGCGACTACTTCAAAGCCGAGGCGATTCGGTACGCCTGGGATCTGGTCACCGGTTCGCAAGAGGCTGGCGGCTACGGGTTTGACCCACACAAGATCTGGGTC
>JBKOZG010000268.1:0-10701 GCA_046725775.1 Actinomycetota bacterium
GTCTACTCAGGCAAGCTCGCGGCGGGCTCGACTGTGCTGAACGCGACCAAGGGACGTAAGGAACGGATCGGGAAGATCTACCAGATGCATGCGAACAAGCGCCAGGAGATCGCCTCCGTTGGCGCTGGCCAGATCGTTGCCGTGATGGGGCTCAAGGACACCACCACTGGCGAGACGCTGTGCGACATCAATAATCCCGTGGTCTTGGAGTCGATGGACTTTCCGGCACCCGTGATCGAGCAGGCCATCGAGCCGAAGACCAAGTCGGATCAGGAAAAGCTGGGCATGGCAATCCAGCGGCTGGCCGAAGAGGATCCGACGTTCCGCGTCCACACCGACGACGAGACTGGTCAAACGATCATCGCCGGGATGGGTGAGCTGCACTTGGAGATCTTGATCGATCGAATGAAGCGCGAGTTCAGGGTCGGCGCCAACATCGGTAAGCCGCAGGTCGCTTATCGCGAGACGCTACGGCGACCTGTGGAGAAGGTTGAATACACCCATAAGAAGCAGTCAGGCGGCGCAGGTCAATACGGTCGTGTGATCATCAATGTAGAGCCGCTGCCAGCTGGCTCTGGTTATGAGTTTGTCAACCAGATCACCGGCGGCCGCATCCCGAAGGAATACATCCCGGCCGTTGACGAAGGTATCCAGGACGCCATGCAATTCGGAGTGCTGGCCGGTTATCCGGTGGACGACGTGAAGGTAACGCTGATCGACGGCGCCTATCACGATGTCGACTCCTCCGAGCTCGCCTTCCGGGTTGCCGGCTCGATGGTCTTCAAGGAGGCCGCTCGTCGCGCCGATCCTGCGCTGCTGGAGCCGGTGATGGCAGTCGAAGTAACCACTCCGGAGGCTTACCTCGGCACTGTGATCGGTGATCTCAACGCACGGCGCGGCCATGTTCAGGCGATGAACGACGTGCATGGCAACAAAGTTGTGCAGGCGCTCGTGCCACTGTCGGAGATGTTCGGCTACGTGGGCGACCTACGGTCCAAGACCTCGGGACAGGCTTCGTACTCGATGGAGTTCCACTCCTACGCTGAGACCCCGAAGAACATCGCCGAGGAGATCATTCAGAAAGCACGGGGGGAATGAGATCAACCACAACGATTGCGTTTGACCTGAGCGGAATCGTCCACAAAACTTAGGCCGGGTCAAATCGGCCAGTTGGCTAGAACCCAAGAAACGCCCCGCGACCAGCGTGGCGAACATCCAGGAGGAGCCTCAGTGGCAAAGGCGAAGTTCGAGCGGACAAAGCCGCACGTCAACATTGGCACTATCGGGCATATCGACCACGGAAAGACCACTTTGACCGCGGCGATTACCAAGGTGCTGCACGAGAAGTTTCCGACCCTGAACCAGGTGTCGGCGTTTGAGCAGATCGATAAGGCACCGGAGGAGCGGCAGCGCGGCATCACAATCTCGATCGCCCATGTGGAGTACCAGACCGAGAAGCGGCATTACGCCCACGTTGACTGCCCCGGCCACGCTGACTACATCAAGAACATGATCACCGGCGCGGCGCAGATGGACGGCGCCATCCTGGTCGTCGCCGCAACTGATGGCCCCATGCCGCAGACCCGCGAGCATGTCCTGCTGGCCCGTCAGGTCGGCGTACCTGCGATCGTGGTGGCGCTGAACAAGTGCGACATGGTTGACGACGACGAGATCTTGGAGTTGGTCGAGCTTGAGGTTCGCGAGTTGCTCACCGAGTACGAATTCCCGGGCGAGGATCTCCCGGTAATCAGGGTTGCCGCGCTTCCGGCGCTGAATGGTGACGCCACTTGGAGCGACTCCGTGATGGAGCTGATGGATGCAGTGGACAACTACATTCCCCAGCCGGTCCGCGAGGTCGACAAGCCATTCCTCATGCCGGTGGAGGACGTCTTCACCATCACTGGTCGCGGCACTGTCGTTACCGGGCGTATCGAGCGCGGCGTGATCAAGGTCATGGAGACCGTTGACATCATCGGCATCCGCGACTCCAAGCAGACCACCACGGTCACCGGCGGGGAGATGTTCCGCAAATTGCTCGACGAAGGTCAGGCGGGTGAGAACGTAGGCCTGTTGCTGCGCGGTACCAAACGTGAGGACGTCGAGCGCGGCATGGTTGTGATCAAGCCGGGCACCACGACTCCGCATACCGACTTCGAGGCGCGGGTCTACATCCTGTCGAAGGAGGAGGGCGGCCGCCACACGCCGTTCTTCAACAACTACCGTCCGCAGTTCTACTTCCGTACGACTGACGTGACAGGTGTCGTGAACCTTCCGGAAGGCACCGATATGGTGATGCCCGGTGACAACACGGACATGTCTGTGCAGCTCATCCAGCCCATCGCCATGGAAGAGGAGCTGAAGTTCGCCATCCGTGAGGGAGGCCGTACGGTTGGCGCCGGCCGCGTGACGAAGATCATCAAGTAGTCGTCGCCTGCCCTTGGCGACTTTGATCGAGGGCTATCTCGGACTGCAGCGAAAGTCCGGGGTAGCCCTCTTCGCACCTGGCGGCAGGGGTTTAGATAGGTGGCAGCTGTGATCATGAGGGTCCAGCTTTGACTCCAGGAGGTCATCGTGGCAGGCACCGTCGCTCGCGTCACCGAGATCAGCGCCAGGTCGGACACCAGTTTCGAAGACGCCGTGAAAGTTGGCCTCAATCGCGCCAGTTCGACACTGCGTAATGTCACCTCGGCCTGGATCAAGGAGCAGTCGGTCGACGTCGAGAATGGCGCCATCGTTGGCTACCGCGTCAACTTGCTGATCACCTTCGTCCTCGAATAACAGATCAACTTGGGATTGCTCGCGCAATCAGGCTCAGCCGGGCGCGAGCAGCGCAACCGGGTATGAGGCCAGCACGTCTCCAACCGCTACAGTTCCCGTCCATCGGCAACGTGTCAGCACATCGATCTGGGGTGCGGGCATCTCAACGGTGGTGCCGCCCCAACCGCCGGCGACAGCGAGCCCGACGGGGAGTCGGGTTGCCAGGGTGATCGCCCCGCCGCGATCAAAGCCGATGAGGTGTTGCCGCGCCGGACCGCTGGCGTGGATCGGCTGGTAGCCGCTGAACCATTCGGGCTTGTTGCGACGCAGCCGCAGGGCTTGCCGGGTGACCCAGAGTTTCGCCGCGCCGGTTTCGTCGATAGCCGGCGGATCATCGCCGAACGAGTCCAGCAGCCGACTGCGCTCCGCAAAGTCGACGGGTCTCCGGTTGTCTGGATCCACCAATGAGTCCTCCCAGAGTTCGGTGCCCTGGTAGACGTCCGGCACTCCCGGCATGGTCAGCTGAACGAGCTTTTGGCCAAGCGAGTTGGACCAGCCGGGGGCTGTGATGAGCCCGTCGAGTTGGTTCCACGCAGCATGCAGCTGCGGATCGTCGTACGCGGCATCGACCGCGTCATGCACCGCGGTTTCGTACCCGGGGTCCGGTGCAGTCCACGTTGTGCCATCGCTTGCCTCACGCATCGCCTTTTCGGCGTACGCGTGCATTCGGGCCCGCTCGATCGGCCCAGTCCCGGCCAAGGTCTGCGCAAGGAAGTACCCAAATAGGCGGTTCGGGACTGTGGTCAGGCTCAAGAACAGCTCAGCGAAGCCTGCCCAGGCCTCGGGAATCTCCGACAGCACGGCCAGCCGGGCGCGGACATCCTCGCCGCGCTTGGTGTCGTGAGTGGACAGGCTTGTCATAGATGATGGTTGACGACTCAGCCTCGATACCTGTAGTGCGTGGAAATCCTGCAGCGAGATGCCGAACTGGTCCGGATCGCCGCCCACCTCGTTGAGCGCGACGAAGCGTGAGTACCGGTAGTAGGCGGTATCCTCAACGCCCTTGGCCATCGCCGCGCCGCTCAGCTGCTGCATGCGCAGCGCCAAGTCGTCATAATGATCATGGAGGCGAGGACTGAGTTGATCAATGGCGTCCGCCAGGTCTGGCCGCCGCCTGGTTGCGACTTCGAGGGCATGATCAAGATCAGCAACGCCGTCCGGCAGGTAGGAGCGGTAGACCTTGAACGCAATTGCCACCTCAGCAAGCGCAGGCCCCACGTTAGGAATCTCGGGAGCCAGCGCCGCCATTCGCCGCACCTCGGCCGGGAGCAGTGTGGTTACCGCCAAGCGTTTGCCAGCCTCGATGTGATCAGCGATCGTAGGCTGATCCGCAGTCAGCCGCACATAGAGGTCGGTGAAATCTGCCTCATGATCGCCCTCGATGAAGACTCCATTCACCTCGCGCATCGCGTCGTACCCGGTACTGCCGGCAACCGGCCATGTCCTCGGCAGCTCCTCACCCGGCTCGAGGATCTTCTCAACCGTGATCCACTGCTCGGAGGCAAACGACTGCAGCTGCTGCAGATAGCCGAGCGGATCGCGCAGGCCGTCGGGGTGGTCAATTCGGAGCCCCGCGACGCCCGCCTCGCACCAATCTCGGATGAGTTTGTGCGTAGCGGAAAAGACCTCAGCGTCCTCGACTCGTACGCCAGCGAGAGTGGTGATGGCGAAGAATCGGCGATAGTTGATTTCGCTGTTGCCACGTGAGTGGTGGATCAGCTGATAGTGCTGTCGATCATGCACGGCCGCGGCATCCTCACCCTCCGACCAGCTTCCGGGAGCGAGCGGAAAACGATGGTCGAAGTAACGCAGCTCGCCATCCACCACGGTCAGCCTGGGATCATCACCCAGGATGGGGACAACGAGCCGGCCCCGACTCCAGTCAATGTCGAACCACGGCGCGTACGGGGAATCCTTGCCGCGTCGCAGGACGTCCCACCAGGCTGGATTCTCGACTGGGTGCGCAATGCCTAGGTGGTTCGGCACAATGTCGATGATCACGCCGAGCCCGGCTAGCCGGGCACTGGTCATAAATCGTTCCAGCGCCTCCGCCCCGCCCCGGTCCTGATCGATCTGGGAGACATCAGTTGTGTCGTAACCATGATCAGAACCGATCGTCGACTGCAGTATCGGGGACAGATACACCGCTCCGACGCCGAGCTCGCTTAGGTAGCCGATGATTCGCGCGGCATCATCCAAAGTAAACCTGCGATTGACCTGGAGGCGGTACGTCGAGGAAGGGATTGTCACCGCTCGACCCTAATTGACAGCAGTGCGTGGTTTGTCAGAAACCTGGGTTAACCCACCTTGCCCATGCTTTGCATAGGTTGCAACGTATGCAGACCGTCAGAGACCTGGGTTAACCCAGGTCTCTGTCAAAGCATGATGACGAAGCCGCTACGACGTGGATCAGCCCCGCCACCCAGCGGACTGAGTGCCGACACCCCGCCGAAGTAGGGGTCTCGATGGTCAGCGATCACCGTCTGGTAGCCATCCGCCTCCAAAGACCTGATCACCGCAGAGAAGAAGCCGGGCTCCAGCCTGACTAGATCCGGCAACGCAGCGAGCCGAGGTGCATCGATCGCTTCCTGTGGTGCAGCGCCTTGTAGCATCCGCAGCACCACCTGCACCAGAGCTGGGCGGATCCGGCTGCCACCTGCCGCGCCCGCGATTGCGGCCAGCTGTCCATGATCATCCAGCGCGATCAGAGGCGACATCATCGAGCCCATTCGGACGCCTGGGTGCACCAGCCCTCGTACCAGCTCTCCCTCACCCAGCATCGAATTGAGATGGACACCATAGCCAGGCACCCAGACCCCGGAGCCGAGGCCCAGGCTGGTGGTGATCACGCAGCCGTTGCCGTGCTCGTCGACGGCGACGATGTTGGTCGTCTCCGCCCGCTTGGTCGGTGCTCGCAAGGCGTCGATCAGCGCGGCCGCCGACTGGACATCCGTGGTCGGATCCCCGTGTACCACCGGCGCCACCCGTTCCATCGTGCCGAGCAGATCATCTAGATCATTACCGCGCGCATGCACCGTGAAGTTGTTCACCCGAACCGATCGCGGCGTTGACTCAATCACGTGATACGCATCGAGGTCTTCCTGGCTCAGAGCGCCTCCTTTGGAGACGGCGACCACCAGCGCGTCGGCGTACGCGCCGTGATAGAACGCACGTGGATCCCGCAGCATCAGCTCGTAAGCTCGGTGATGATCGGGATGCCGCAAAGGGTCACCGGCCTGCAGGTAGGAGCCGTCCGAACGCTCGTAAACCTCGACGCCTTCCCCGACACACATCGCCGCAGCGACTCGCGGGAGCACCTGGGCGTGCATTGCTGGAAAAGGTGTGCCGTAAGACGCCTCTCGGCCCTGTGCGGTGACGGTGGCCCAGGGTAGCCGGCCCCATCTCTGCCACAGATAGTGGGCACCGGCTGGAATTCCCGGTACGGCAACCGTAGCGGGCCCGATCTCATACGGCACATGCTGCCCGATGAAGATCACTTCGATCGATTTGGCTGGACTTGGGCGCTTGCCGCCGAGGCCGGGGACGCCAACGAAGAAGTCCAAACAGCGCACCTGCGTAGTGGTGGCGTCGTAGACCGTTGCAAAACCACCGCCACCGAGTCCAGTGAAGATCGTCTCAGCGGCACAGCTGACCAACATCATCGCGACCGCGGCATCGACCGCACTACCGCCGCGGGAGAGTATGTCAGCCCCCGCTTGCGCGGTCGATGGATGCCCAGCGGCTACTCCGGCCCGCATCTTCATCGCAGCCCGCTTCTCACCCCTGGGAGCCTAGTGGTCACAGGCCGCCGAGACTGATGGTGGCGCCTCGCCGACGGCATTCACTTCCATCATCGGTTTGGACTGAGAGGCTGAACTTGTCGGGCTCATGGGTCGTCTGAGTGGGTGGTGATGAAAACATTGGTGACGCCGCTGCTGGGGACGAACAGGCGAGGCACTTCGGAGTACTGGCTGCTCGCAGCAAGTGGGCCGATTGTGCTAGGGGCCGCGCTGTTGGGCTGGCAGCTCAGCTGGCTCTCGGCGTCTACCGAAGGATTCTGCTTTCTGCTCCTGGCCACCTTGGTCGCGAGGCATTCTCGTGCAAGAACTTTCGGCATCGCGGATGTGGTTACCCTCGCACGAGGCCTGGGTGTCTGTTTTCTGGCGGGCCTCGCGCTGCAGGCCTTGGTGGGTGGGCTCGAGCGGCATGGATTGCTTGCCATGATCATCATTGGCATGCTGTGCTTGCTGCTCGACGGTGTGGACGGCCGGGTGGCGCGGGCCAGGAGAGAGGCCAGCGCCTTCGGAGCACGATTCGACGTAGAGACCGATGCAGCACTGCTAGTGGTGCTGAGTATTGCCGTTGCGGCACTCGACATAGTCGGCTGGTGGGTGTTGGCGATCCCTGCGATGCGATACGCCTATGTCGCAGCCTCTCTCGTCATACCCGTTTTACGTATCCCACTGCCGTACCGGTATTCAGGGAAAGTGATCGCGGTCGTGCAGGCCGTCGCGCTGCTTGCCGCATTGACATCTGAACTGACGCGTGGCGAGCACTGGGTGCCAATCACGATTCTGGTCGGTGCACTTGCCTCGCTGTGCTGGTCTTTCGGCAGTTCTGTGGTCTGGCAGCTGCGGCACTCTTTGTAAAGATCAATTCGGCGCCCGGCCGGGCCTTGGCGGCGCGGTAGCGTGTTCGACGTCCCGAATTCACCAAGGAGATCCAATGAAAGCCCTGAAGATTGTCGGCGTCGTGATCGGGATCTTGCTCTTGCTGACAGGTGGCGGGCTAGCTGCCGGCTCCGCGCTAGCGAACAAGGGGCAAGCCGCGTTCGCGGAGGAGTTGACCAGGTCGGGCTACGCTGGCCCAGTCGATGGAAAGGTACAGTCGGTCGCTCAGGGTGAGCCAGTGATCGTCACGGTGAGCTACACCGACAATCAAGGCGAGAATCAGGTCGGCCAAGGTGCCTTTGCCGGCGGCCGGCCACCGCAGGTTGGCGACACGGTGTCGACTTACTACAGCACAACTGACCCGAGCCAGGTAGTGGCCATCAGCCTGCCCGGCCCTGGTGATCTGAGCGCGATCGCAGACATCCTAAGGACCGCCGCGATCACCTGCCTGATTGTCGGCAGTGTCGTGCTGCTCGCCGGCATTCTTGGGTTGGCGCTGGGCAAGAAGCGGCCAGCAGCCGTCGGGCCGGGACCGACCTACCCCACTGGTCCGCCGCAGCAGCCGCCGGCCGGATATCCGACCCAGCCATATCCGCCGCAACAGCCGCCCACCGGATATCCGACCCAGCCGTATCCGTCGCAGCAACCGCCCGTCCAGCCATACCCGCCCCAGCAGCCGGCGTCGGGTCAGGATTATCCATCTCAGCAGCCGCCTGGGCAGCCAAATCCACCTCAGCAGCAGCCGAGTCAGCCGTATCCGCCGCAGCAGTATCCGCCTGAGCGATAGCTGTTCAGGCCGGTGAAATCGGCCAGATTTGATCTAGCCAAAGGTCTCTGACAGAATCGTCAGGTTGCTCCGAAGGGGTTGCCGGGGTGAGCCATGCCGATCGGGCTGAATCCAACCTGGTCGCGAGGTCGCCGAACCGCGAGACCCTTGATTGCTCGGCTGCCTGGACGCCGGTCCAGGGGCGGGCCACCTCCTCAGCAAGCAAATGATGGGTGTGGTGCGCCGAACGCTGGTCGACACGCCCGACCACGGGGGTCGGAGCAAACGGGTGCAGGCCCGCGAGCAAGCGACAACCGAAACGGGTCCTACCAGCCCGTAACACAAGACAGCAGAACATCATGCCGGAAGCTCATGGTGGCCCAGCTACCCGCGGCTCAAGGACGAGAAGAAGGACGAACGGTGGCGGGACAAAAGATCCGCATCAGGCTCAAGGCCTACGATCACGAGGTCATCGACTCGTCGGCGCGCAAGATCGTCGACACGGTGACTCGTACGGGCGCGAGGGTTGCCGGCCCGGTGCCATTGCCGACGGAGAAGAACGTGTTTTGCGTCATCCGCTCCCCGCATAAGTACAAGGACAGCCGGGAGCACTTCGAGATGCGTACGCACAAGCGTCTCATCGACATCATCGACCCGACTCCCAAGACCGTCGACTCTTTGATGCGGCTGGACCTGCCGGCAGGCGTCGACATCGAGATCAAGCTCTGAGGACGATCAAAGATGAGCGCCACCAAGACAGAACGCACAGCCAAGGGTCTGCTGGGCACCAAGCTCGGCATGACCCAGCTGTGGGATGCCAACAACCGCATTGTCCCGGTGACAGTGGTCCAGGCAGGTCCTTGTGTCGTGACCCAGGTCCGAACCCCTGAGACCGACGGCTACTCAGCTGTCCAGCTCGGCTTCGGCGCCGTGAAGGCTAAGCAGCTCACCAAGCCCAGTGCCGGTCACTTTGAAAAGGCCGGAGTGACGCCGCGCAAACATCTGGTTGAGGTCCGGACCAGCGACGCCAGCGAGTACAGCCTCGGTCAAGAGCTGAACGCGGACACCTTCGCCGCAGGGGACGTCATCGATGTGACAGGTGTCAGCAAGGGTAAAGGCACTGCCGGTGTCATGAAGCGGCATGGGTTCGCCGGCCTACGCGCATCGCATGGTGTGCACCGCAAGCATCGCTCACCGGGATCGATCGGCGGCTGTGCGACCCCAGGCCGGGTTTTCAAAGGTCTGCGGATGGCCGGGCGGATGGGTGTCGAGCGCGTCACGGTGCAGAACCTCACCGTGCACTCGGTCGACGCGGAGCGCGGCCTGATCTTGATCAGGGGCGCCATCCCAGGCAACAAGGGCGGCTTGGTCGTCCTGCGGAGCGCTGCCAAGAAGGGAGATCAGGCATGAGCGAGACCCGTACGGTCGACGTGCTCGACGCCAAGGGCGCCACAACCGGTACCGCCGAGCTGCCTGCCGAGCTCTTCGACGTGCCCGCGAATATCCCGCTGATCCACCAAGTGGTCACCGCGCAGCTGGCGGCAGCGCGTCAAGGCACTCATGCCACCAAGAGCCGCGGCGAGGTCCGTGGCGGTGGCGCCAAGCCCTATCGTCAGAAGGGCACGGGGCGCGCCCGCCAGGGCTCGAAACGCGCCCCGCAGTATGTCGGCGGTGGCACGGTGCATGGACCACAGCCACGCAGTTATGCGCAACGTACGCCCAAGAAGATGATCACGGCAGCGCTCCGCGGCGCGCTGTCCGACCGGGCTCGAGGCGGCCGAGTCCACGTGGTGTCGGAGTTGGTATCCGGTGATTTGCCATCCACCAAAACGGCCGTCGCGGCGTTGGCCGCCGTCACCACCTCAGACAAAGTGCTCGCCGTGATCCATCGGGAGGAGGATCTCGCCTGGCTGAGCCTGCGCAACGTGATGAGTGTGCAGGTGATCGTCGTCGACCAGCTCAACGCGTATGACGTACTCGTCAACGACGACGTGGTTTTCACCTCAGCCGCGCTGCAGGCGTACGTCGATCGTGGTTCGGCGGGAACGCGGCCTGAGCCTAATGAGGATCGCGATGCTGCCCTTCGACAAGCTCAGGGCGCAGTGGAGCAAGCTCAGGGTGCAGTGGAGCAAGCTCAGGGCGCAGTGGAGCAAGCTCAGGGCGCATTGGAGGACGCTCGGGGCGCATTGGAGGACTCTGAGGCATTGGAGGACGCTCGGGGCGCATTGGAGGACTCTGAGGCATTGGAGGACGCTCGGGGGACATCCGAGGCGACTCAGAGCGAGATCGCTGAGGAGGATGAGAAGTGACCAGCGTCAAGATTCGTGATCCGCGCGATGTCCTGCTCGCACCCGTGGTGAGTGAGAAAAGCTATGGGCTGCTGGATGAGAACAAGTACACGCTGTCTCTTATACACATCTCCGAGCCCACGAGACAGCGCTGTGTATC
>JBKOZG010000004.1:0-9818 GCA_046725775.1 Actinomycetota bacterium
AAGGGAAACACCCGGCTCCATTCCGAACCCGGAAGTTAAGCCTTTCAGCGCCGATGGTACTGCACGGGGGACCGTGTGGGAGACTAGGACGTCGCCGGACAAACAACACTTCAGGGTCGGTCATTCGTGGCCGGCCCTGAAGTGTCTTGACTGGGTAATCAAGATAATCGCAGCAGCGATTCGGCTTCGTCGGCGGCACGTGGCCGATGGGCCGCCTCCCATGCCAGCACGTCCGCGAATCGTCGTGCTGCCGCCAGGTATTGTGGGCGTTCCAGAATTTCTGTGACGGCCGCTGCGATTTGAGCAGGCGTTGATTTCTTGCTTAGCCGTATTCCTGCTCCAAGGCGCAGCACACGCACAGTATTGTCCTTCTGGTCACGGCCCATCGGTATGCACACCAGTGGCACACCAGCGGCGAGGGACTTCATGACTGTGCCGTGCCCAGCGTGGGTGACGACGACCGAGGCTTCGCGCAGCACTCGGGCATGCGGGGCAGTCCGTAGGACCTCGACATTCGCGCCCGCCTGGATCTCCGCCGGATCGACCGCGCGGCCAGTCGTGAGCACTGCTCTCACCGCCAGTTGGCGCAAACCCTCAGCTATCCGTCTGAGCAGGTCGACCTGATCTTGGTAGATCGAGCTCGTTGCGACCAGGACAAGTGGCTCGGCGCCTCGACGCTGCCACTGCGCACTTGCGGCCCAATCGGGGTCGTCGAGTTGCGGCCCGACGTAGCGCACGTTCCCCGGGAGCTGCGGCGCTCTGAAGTCGAACGAGGGGCTGGTCATCACGAGTACGCGGCTACACCGGTCGTACAGCTCGAACACATTGTCGAGCGGGAGCAGTTCGTAGCGTTCGACGACGGCATTCAGCCGGGGAAGGGTGGGGGTCAAGAGCCGTGACGCAACTTTCGGAGCAATTTTGTCTCTGGCCTTGCCTAGAATCCCCTGACCGGGTGACCAGCCGGTGCCGAGCAGCGGCAGTCCGGGCGTGGGCCGCACATATGTCTGCGCAACGAGCGCGGCAGTGGGACGCCTGGTCGCGTGTGCTCCGATCAATATTCCAGGCAGCCCGTCGGCAAGGATGGCATCGACGGGAGACTCCTGGACGGTCGATACGACGTCTCGGGCGAACCGGCTCGTCATTGCTTTGCCGGCGTAGTCCTTGGCGGCACGGAACGCCTGGTAGGGCCGTCCGCCTTCCAGCGCGTCGATTATGGCTGTCTGCTCGGCGACGGAGTTGAAGTGAGGTGCTTCACGCCACGGTGAGAAGGCGCAGCCAGCAGACCGGGCAGACGGTTCGATGGTCGGATCACCCAGTACGCGCACCTGGTGTCCCCGACCGACTAGTTCCGCACCGAGGCTCAGTACAGGCGGCACAGTGCCTCCTGCGTCGATCACAGCCAGCAGGAAGCGAGCTGGAGGGCGGCCGCCGCTGCTGTTCATCCTGTGGGCTCATCGTTAGCGTCTCGGGATCCCTAGTATGCCGAGCGTTGGATCGGGAGCGGTCCATGGCCCGTGCAGCGCGATAGCCTGGCGCCGGGAAGGGGAGCGATGGACGGGGCGGAAGCCCGGCGCCAAACTGGAGCGAGTACGCCGACCGGCCGCGCCGGAGGTCATCACGCGTCGATGTGGGCAGTAGATGCCCCTGAGACCCGGTATGCCAAGAGCGACGACGGATACATTGCCTATCAGGTCTTCGGCGAGGGTCCGCACGATCTACTTTTTATCGGAAACTGGGCGAGCAACGTCGAGGTGATGTGGGAGCACCCGTCCATGGCACGCTACCTGGACCGGCTGGGTCGCTTCGCCCGGGTCATCTGCTTCGACAAGCGAGGTGCCGGCCTCTCCGATCCTGTGCCCCTGGGCGCGTTGCCGACGCTGGAGCACTGGATGGACGACGCGCGCATTGTCCTGGACGCTGCCGGCTCTGAGCATGTCGCACTGATCGGGGATGCCGAAGGTGGGCCTATGGCCATGATGTTCGCCGCTACCTACCCGCAACGCACCCGGGCATTGGTATTGGTGAACACCTTCGCCAGGATGCTTCGGGCCGACGACTACCCGATCGGGATGCCTGAGGAGGCCGCGGAACGGTTTCTCCAAATCTGGGAGCGCTCGTGGGGGACGGGGATCGTGCTCGAGCTTTCCGCCCCCAGCGTGGCCCGCGACCCAGAGATGCAGCGCTGGGTCAGCCGGTACATGCGACTCTCTGCGCCACCCGCGGCGGCTACCCGGATGTACCGCTGGGTGCTTCAGGTGGACGTGCGGTCGGTGCTGCCGAGCATCCAGGCTCCAACATTGATCCTGCAGCGGACCGAGAATCGGCATTACCGGGCGCCCATGGGGCGGTACCTCGTCGAGCACATCCCGGGAGCCAAATATGTCGAGCTTCGAGGAACCGACTGGTACCCGCCCTTCGTGAACGCAGAGCCGGTTCTTGATGAGATCGAAGAATTCCTGACCGGGACTCGTCCCGCGTCGGCACAGGATCGCATCCTTGCCACCGTGATGTTCACCGACATCGTTGGCTCGACCGATCTGGCCGCCAGACTTGGTGATCAGCGCTGGCTCGACCTCAGGGCCACACACGACGGGCTGGTGCGGACCCATCTCGGCCGTTACCGGGGCGAGGAGGTCGCCACGACGGGGGATGGATTCCTGGCGACGTTCGACGGCCCGGCCCGCGCGGTGCGGTGCGCCTCGAAGATCACCTCGGCGGTCCGATCGTTGGGGATCGAGATACGGGCCGCGTTGCACACCGGCGAGGTCGAGATCCAGGACGGACAGATCGCAGGGATCGCGGTCCACATCGCCGCGCGCGTCATGGCACTTGCGCACCAGGGGCGGGTGCTGGTGTCGGGGACTGTGAAGGATCTTGTGGTCGGCTCGGCCATTCAGTTCGCCGACCGCGGGTCTCACTCACTAAGGGGTATCCCCGGCGAGTGGCGGCTGTTCGAGGTCACCGGGTTTCCCTGAGGCCGTCTGACTTATACGCCGAAGTGCGCCGCGAGGACAGACCTATAGCGATCGCTGATCTCCTTGGCTGCGCGCTGGTCAGCCGATGTCGGCTCATGCTGGCTGAGAACCGGCACCGGCCAGTCTGGAAGCGTCCCCGTTAACGCCCACGCCGCCTGCCGGGCGGCGCCCACAGCCACACTCTCGAATGTGTCAGTGACCACGACGGGCAGTCCGAAGACTGACGTAGCGATTCGGCGCACGGCCTCGGACTGAGATGCCCCACCGGTCAGAGTGATCGAGGAGATGTCACCGGTCTGATCGCGCAGCACCTCGACACCGTAGGCGAGACTCCACAACACGCCTTCGATGGTGGCCCGCGCAATGTTCGCCGGGGTCATGTTCGCGAGGGTCAGCCCGTCAAGCTGACCGCGAGCGTCGGGCAAGGGCGGGGTCCGCTCACCCTCGAGGTAGGGCACGAAGCTGATCCCGTGGCTACCTGGCTCGGCGCTGAGCGCGAGTTGGCTGAGCTCGTCTAGCGTGACCCCCAGCACCGCGGCGGTGGCTACCAGATTCCGAGCACCATTGAGCGTGCACACCAGCGGTAGGAACTCGCCGGTGGCGTCAGCGAAGCCAGCAACGGTTCCCGTTGGCTCGTGTGTTTGCTGGTCGCTCTTGGTGAAAGCCGTACCACTGGTGCCTACCGAGATGACGGCGGCGCCGGCCGCGACGCCGAGGCCCAACCCACCCGCCATGTTGTCGCCGGTGCCCGGTGCGATTGCGACTCCGCTTGGGGAGTATCCAATCACCTCGCTGGGAGCGGCGACGCGAGGCAGATCAAGATCATGACCGAGGGCAAGCTCGACAAGGTCGTTTCGATACCGGTTGGCCGTCGCGTCGAAGTAGCAGGTGCCGGATGCATCTCCGCGATCTGTGGTTGGCGCAAAGCTCCGATCCCCGATCTGCCAGCTCAACCAATCGTGCGGTAGCACGACCGAGGTTGTCTTGGCAGCGTTCTCTGGCTCTGCTCTGGCCAGCCACCTGATCTTGGCGACGGTCATGGAGGCAACCGGGACGGAGCCCACCGCGTCCGCCCACGCCGTCGGGCCTCCCAGCTCAGTGATCAGGTCTTCGGCGTCCGGAGCAGACCTGTTGTCGTTCCACAACAGGGCGTCGCGGACGAGCTCACCATCCTCGTCGAGGGCCACCATGCCGTGTTGCTGTCCGCCCACCGCCAGGGCAGAGACTCTATCTAGGAGGTCGGGATCGGATGTGGCCTCCTGATAGGCCGTTAGCCAGGCGGATGCCGGTACCTCGGTACCTGAGGGGTGTGAGGCCCGGGCGGTGCGGACGACGGCACCGGTCTCGACGTCGCAAACCACGATCTTGACTGACTGGGTCGATGAGTCCACTCCGGCGACAAGTGTCATGAGGTCCCTCCGACGGTGATAGTGATGCCACGTTCCACGAATGGCTGCAAGGCAGCCTGACTGGGAGAGCCGGCGACGGCTATTGAGTCGATCTGCTCAAGTGAGGCGAACTGCACGAAGGCGGAGGCCCCTAAGCTATCCCGATCGGCTAGCGCGATGACCCCTTCACCTGAGGCCACCTCGACCTGCGATACGGCGGCGGCGGCGGGTGTCGTCTGGGTCAGACCGCGCTCAATGCTTATTCCCGCTGGGCAAACCACGCTGACGTCTACGTGCAACCGCTCCATTTCGTGCACGGCCCAGTCACCTTCTTGTGCCCGAGTGATTGGCGACACGGCTCCGCCGATGTTGTAGACCTCCAGCCGGCTGGCCCGCGACAGCACGATGGCGGCGTCAAGGGAGTTGGTCACGACCGTCAGCCCGCGTGTCTCGGGTGGGGAACCGACCATGCAATGAGCGAGTGCGAGCGGCAGGTTACCGGTGCCGATCAGGATGGTGCCGCGGCGCGGCAACTCTGCCCAGACTCGACGGGCCAGCTCAAGGTCATCCTGAGCGGTCGGGGGGTGGCTGTTGCGGAGTGCCAGTGGATTACTGACGATGCGCACCGCTCCGCCATGGACGCGTTGCAGCTTGCCGGCGCTCTCCATGGCCCGCAGGTCGCGACGGATGGTCTCCTGCGCGACGCCAAGTCGGTTTGCGATGTCTACGACGTCCACTCGCCCTTCGGCGGCCAGCAGGTCACTAATCGCCTGGAAGCGAGCCGCAGCTTGTGCGTTCTGGACGGTGGCGCGCACTACCGCCTCCGGATCATGCGGCGTGCGAATGTCACAGGTACACCCTCGTACGCGTTGACCGAATGTCTGCAAAAGACCTTCGAATCGCTTCTTTAGCGGAGGCTAGCGCAGCTCCGACAGCTGGTCCAGTGTCGGAGTTCTGAGTCTTGCCGACCAGGTTTGCCCGTTTGCATGTCGCCGGTCTCCGCGGCCTGAATTCAGGCATACGTGTGAAGATGGTGCCAGAAAGGGCAGCCATGACGATGTATCCGCCCGAGCGGCAGCGGGCGATCACCGAGTTGTTGATCCAGCGCGACGGTCGACGCGCCAGCGTGACGCAAATCAGCGAGCAGCTCAGAGTCACCACCGAGACAGTGCGCCGTGATCTTGATGTGCTGGAGCGGCGCGGCGTGCTGCGCAGGATTCGGGGTGGCGCCGAGCTGATGGACTCCACACCGTTCGAGCAGGCGCTTGCTGCCCGGCATGCGGAGCAGTTCGAGGACAAGCTCGTTATCGCTCGCCGGGTCGCTGAAGAGCTTCCGCAGGACGGTGTCGTAGTGCTCGATTCCGGTTCGCTCACATTGTTCTGCGCTGAGGCGATGCCGAAGGACCGAGCCCTCGCAGTGGTGACCAACAACCTTCCAGCGGCTCTGTATCTAGCTGATTACGACAATCTCCGTATCTTCACACTCCCCGGAACGATCAGGGGACTGACCTCGGCTGCAGTCGATGCTTGGACCACTCGGCGGCTCAGCACCCTGACCGTTGACTTGGCGATCATCGGCGTCAATGGCATTACTCCAACCCACGGCCTGACGACAACCAACCCAGAAGAGGCGGCAACCAAGCGAGCCATGCTACTCTCCGCCCGACGGAGGATCGTGCCAGTAATCTCCGGGAGGATCGGCCGAAACTCGTTCTGCTCATTCGCCGCTGTGAACGAGGTGGATTTGGTGGTCACTGATGCGGCGGCGAATACCGAGATGGTGGGTGAGCTGGCAGCCGCCGGCCCCGAGGTCGTCATAGCGGAGTAACAGGCTCCTATAGGTGCTGGGCTTTGCGTCGGATCGGGAATCCCGACAGGATTGGGCGAGTGGCAGAGCAGGCGCGGTCGGATCGCTCGCGACGCCGCGCGTCGGGGCGCGCCGGAGTCTCGCAGTCAAACGCTGAAGGGGCGGAGCAGTCTCCAGTCCAGCGCTCCGATCAGCGCACCCGGCAGCAGCGGGGTCGTACGGAGCGGCCAGAGCCCAAACTTCAGCGGCGAGGTGATCGACAACGCCGGGAGGCTTCGGAACGGACTCCGCAACCGACGCAGAGCGCACGACCGGGTCTGGCGCGTCGCAGGAACGAACCGCCGATCCCCGAAGGCGTCGACTCGCGTTCCCTTCATGTGGCAGTCCGGGCGGAGCTACGCAGCCTGCCGAAGGATCTCGCCGAAATCGTCGCTGCATATCTGGTAGTGGCGGGAAGGCTTATCGACGATGATCCCGAACAGGCGTACGCCCATGCCGAGGCCGCTCGCCGCCGCGCTGCACGATTGCCGATCGTCCGCGAGGCGGCAGCTGAGACGGCTTACGCCGCTGGTCTATACGATGTCGCGCTTACCGAATTCCGCGCGCTGCGGCGCATGACCGGAACGCCGGATTACCTACCAGTGATGGCTGATTGCGAGCGCGCTCTGGGTCGGCCACACAATGCCCTCAAGCTGGCACGGGAGGCCGATAAGGCCGGACTCGATCCGGCGCTGCGAATCGAGATGATCATCGTTGAAGCGGGTGCTCGGCGAGACCTGGGCCAGGATCACGAGTCACTGCGGATTCTGGAGCGCGCCGTGGATCGGGCGCGACCTGAAAGGGTTTCACCCCCTGCCGTTGCCAGGCTGCGTTACGCGTACGCTGACGGGCTGCTTGCGGCGGACCGTGAGTCGGAAGCGCGCCAGTGGTTTGCCTCTGCGGCGGAACTTGATCATGATCACGAGACTGATGCACAGCAACGAACCGATGAGCTCGATGGCTTCTTGATCGACTACGACGAGGGTGATGAGGTAGACAGCCAGTCACTGCATGAGCCCGCGCGGGACAGTCTGGAATGAGTGCACCAGCAGCACTGATCGACTCCTACGACGCGGTGTTGTTCGATCTCGATGGCGTCATCTATCTGGGTCCGGTCGCCGTGCCAGGCGCCGCAGATGGCATTGCGCAACTCTATGATCGTGGCACGAAGATCGGGTTCGTCACCAACAACGCCGCCCGCCCGCCGGCTGCAGTCGCGGACCAGCTAGTCGAGCTTGGCATCCCGGCGAGTGCGGCCGATATCGTCACCTCGGCCCAGGCCGCTGCCCATCTGCTGGTCAACCGCTTCGGTGCTGGCGCCAGAATCCTCGCAGTCGGGGGCGACGGAGTTATTGCGGCATTGAGCGAAGCAGGCCTGGTAGGAGTGCATTCTGCAGATCACCATCCGGTCGCGGTGATCCAAGGTTACGGCTTCAACCTGGCCTGGCAGGAGCTCAACGAAGCCGCAATCGCCATCCAACGCGGTGCGCATTGGGTAGCGACAAACATCGATCCGACTCGGCCAACCGATCGTGGCTTGGTTCCGGGGAACGGCGCCGCGGTCGCCGCAGTCAAGATGGCTGTAGGGGCTGAGCCGGCCGAAGTGGCCGGCAAGCCCTATCGGCCGCTACTGGATGACACGGTTGAGCGGCTCGGTGCGCGTCACCCGTTATTCGTGGGGGATCGGCTCGACACTGATATTGCCGGCGCTGTGAACGCGGGTCTGGACAGCATGTTCGTGCTCTCTGGATCTCATCGCGCTGAAGACCTCTTGGCCGCAATGCCCGGGGAACGACCAACGTTCGTGGGACAGGATCTCAGGGCACTTTTGCATCCTGGGCTCACCGTCGTTCAGAAAATGGGCGAGTTCCGGTGCGGTCATGCGACCGCGTCCGTTGTGGATGGTCGCCTGAGGGTCCAGGTCGATGGTCATGGCGGCATGGAGGCCATCTGGGCCGCTGCCCATGCGACGTGGTGGGCCGTTGACCATGGATCAGCGCCCGACTGGCACGATGCGCTAGAACAGCTGCGATAGCGTGGCACTGCGGCGCTCCCGTGCTCACTCGTCGGAAATCAGCGCCTCCCTGAGGCGGAAGAAAGGCGTCAAGCGTGGCCGAGGCATTTCAGGCCTACATCAACATGGTGACCGGTGTGACCAGAAGCACCCAGGCAAAGGCTGCGGCCACGGCCCGGGCGATGCTGAGACAAGCCGGCCTGGAGAACGTTGCGACCGAGACTGGCGAGCGCGCCACGAAGCTCGCCGAAGAGATCATGAATGCGAGTCGCGCCAATCGGGAGCTGTTGCAGCACTTCGTGACGGCCGAGGTCGGCAAGGCGGCGGCGCGGCTCGGCTTCGCGCGCGCCGAGGAGGTTCAGGCGCTCCGGGAGGAGATTGCCGCCCTGCGAGCACAACTCGACGAGGCGATGGCGCGTAGCGCGAAATCTGCGCCCGGGAGTAGGGCAACGGCGAGGAAGGCGCCTGCGAAGAAAGCGACCGCGGCAATGAAGCCCTCGAACAAGGCAACGACGAGGCCTCCTGGTCAAAAGCCGCCGCGCACGGCGGCGAGCTCGGCCAGCGCCTTGGATCCAGACGAGCAGTGACTGAGCCGGACGAGGGGGAGGTCGGAGATCTCGCGGCGGACCCTGGAACGAGCCCGCAGCCGACCGGTCACCCCACGGTCGACGACGCGCTGCGCGAGCTTGCCAACCTTTGGTCGGCTCCGCTTGCCGATCATCACGATCGGCTCGCGAAAGCCCATGAGGCGTTGCATGAAGCACTGGACCGACCGGATAACCAACGTGACGACCAGAAGCCTCGCTGAACCGTGACTGAGCGCCTGGACCGTGAGCTGGTCAGGCGCGGGCTGGCCCGGTCTCGTACCCACGCGCAGGCCATGATCAACGCAGGTCAAGTCGTAGTCGACGGTTCGGTTGTGGAGCGGCCCGGCGCGCAGGTGATGTCATCGGCTGCCATCCACGCCCCAGATGACCGCTATGTCTCACGAGGTGCTCACAAGCTCATCGGTGCCCTTGATGACCTCCAGCTAAGCGTGGCTGGCCGAGCCCTCGACGCGGGCGCTTCGACAGGAGGTTTCACCCAGGTGCTGCTGGCGCGCGGCTGTCAGGAGGTGATTGCCATCGATGTCGGCAGCGGTCAGCTGGCAGCTGTGCTGGGTGCGGACCCTCGTGTCCGGCACCATGAACGAGTCAATCTCCGTGACCTGCGGCTCGAGCATGTCGGAGGAGTTCGGGTTGATCTGGCGGTAGCCGACGTCTCTTTCATCTCACTGAAGTTGTTGCTGGGCCCACTCGTCTCGGTCACCCGAGATGACGGGTGGGTACTACTGCTGGTCAAGCCACAGTTCGAGGTAGGGCGGGAGTTGTTGGGCAAGGGTGGGGTGGTCCGCACTCCAGCGCACCAACTCCAGGCAATCTCTAGCGTGATGGACACCGCTGACGAGTACGGCTGGCGCTGCGTGGGCGCGGTCCCTAGCCGGCTGCCGGGGGCATCAGGCAACCGTGAGTTCTTCGTCCTGCTGCGGCGAACCGAGTCTGCGGCAGGCCTCGATCTGACAACGCTTGTTCAGGACTGATCACCGACTCCTGAGC
>JBKOZG010000393.1:0-8396 GCA_046725775.1 Actinomycetota bacterium
CCGAGAGCACCTGCTGGTACGGGCGAAGATTTAGCAAAGGAGACGACCCCCCTGAACCTCCGCGGACGTGACCAGCTCATCAGACCCGTTGACACGCCCGAGCCCCGCGGCCACGACTCTCCTCCCTATACGCAAAGATCACGCCTGTGGGTGATCACTCCGCAACCTCTTTTGAGGCATCAACCAACCAGCCAGGCAACGCACTTGCGCCGTATGATGCAGTCCTGCTGGTCTCCTTCGGCGGTCCCGAACGCACGGAGGATGTGATGCCGTTTTTGGAGAACGTCACCCGTGGTCGGGGCATTCCCGCTGAACGACTGGCCGAGGTCGGCCGACACTACCTACTGTTTGGCGGCAAGAGCCCGATCAACGATCAGTGTCGCAGGCTGCTCGCGGCATTGGCGACTGAATTGCGCCGCCGTGGCATACAGCTGCCGCTGTACTGGGGGAACCGGAACTGGGGCCCGTACCTCGCCGACGAGCTGCGGGCTATCGACCAAGATGGTCACCGCCGCGTCCTTGCCGTGGTCACCAGTGCCTACCCGTCGTACTCCTCATGCCGCCAGTACCGGGAGAACTTGTTCGACGCCGTGCAAGGGACTCAGCTGCAGATCGACCGGATTCGTCACTATGCCAACCATCCGGGCTTCGTTGAAGCGTCGGTGGACGCTGCCCTCAAGGCACTCGACGCGCTGGGCGATCGCGCCGACGACGCCCGCATTGTCTTCGTCACCCACTCCATCCCCACTGCCATGGCGGAGACCGCCGGCCCAGCACCTCGCAGCCGCCGCGGTGCCTATGTCGACTGGCATGCAGCCGTGGCCTCCGAGGTTGCCCAGCGCGTCGCTCACCAGCGGGGTCGGAGCTCCGACTTTGACCTCGTCTACTGTTCGCGCTCCGGCCCGGCCGGCCAGCCATGGCTGGAGCCGGACATCAACGATCACCTGCGCCAGCTCGCTGGGCGTGACGTTCCGGCAGTCGTGGTGGTGCCGATCGGTTTCGTCTCCGATCACATGGAGGTGGCTTTCGATCTGGATACCGAGGCGGCAGCTATGGCGGAGGAATGCGGCATGGCCTTCGCGCGAGCCGCGACCGCGGGCGATCATCCGCGGTTCGTGAGCGGGCTGGTCGATCTCATGATGGAGCGTGCGGTGGCAGCTCGCGGGCAGGAACCGGAGCGTCCGGTGCTGGGATCGGCACCTGTCGGGTGGTTTGAGTGTCGGGTGGACTGCTGTCCAAACCTCCGGGAACCCGGGCGTCCGGCCCTCTGCCAAATCGCCAGCTGAACTCTCCTGAGGCACTCCTTTCGCGACTGGTTCGAGGTGGTGGCTGGCGCCACTGGGGGCTGGCGCAGAGAACCCCTCTGAAGTGGGAATTTTCGACACGTCATCGCGTTATAGCGGGCGCGAGCAGACATAGCGCGCATACCGCTTGATTCGTGTGATATGACTGCGCACGAGTCAGACGAAGATCTTGGGCTTTTCGGGCCCGGGAAGGCAAAGATGGCGACCGATTACGACGCCCCTCGCAAGACCGAAGAAGAACTGAACGAAGACAGCATCGAAGAGCTCAAGACTCGCCGCAACGATAAGAACTCTGGGAAGGTTGACGAAGACGAGGCCGAGGCGGCGGAAGCGTTCGAGCTTCCTGGCGCGGACCTCTCTCACGAGGAGTTGACTGTTCGGGTGCTGCCTCGGCAGTCAGATGAGTTCACCTGCGCAGGCTGCTTCCTGGTGCGACATCGCAGCCAGATGGCCGAGCTACGTCCCAATGGAGATGCATACTGCTTCGACTGCGCGGGCTGATCTTGACGATATCGAAGAAGCTCGGCTCAGGGCACCGCACGAATGAGTGCGCGAAAGGGCTGGGCTGGCGCCTGCATGATCACTTAGGCTGGTGCCACTGAACGTGCACGCAGTGGTGGGGAGCAGTACTCAGCCGCTGCTGTGTGAACGGGGGCGCGACCGAGCTAGGTGCACTTGATGTACCGGGCTGGTTGGGGGCAGTCAGTCCGGACAGAACATCACCTCGCGCACCCCGGAGGGTACGCGAGGTGGTGCTTCGGACTCGAGTTCGGTCTCTCCACTAAATGCTGAGTTTTATTTTGCCGGCATCAGGAGTGTCATTGCCTATTTCCTTCTGCCAGTGCCGCGCGGCCATACGCTGAGTGAGCAGCTGCGTGACGCCAACGCCAACGCCGCTGGCTAGCGCCCAGGTCATGGCCTCGAGGACCGGAGTGTTGGGATCGGTGGGCGAGGGTGGTTCGTCCCCTGTAACCACCTTCCAGCCGGCCTTGAGCAGGCGCTGAGCCGCCAAGGTGGTAACCGCTCCGATCACTCCGACGTAGAGCTTCCAGAGCAGTTTCTGCGTCGGTCCCATCGGGCCACCTTCCATGTTCGGCGGTTAGCAGTGCGGAGCGCCGCTGCATGATCGCATCCTAGTGCGGCACTGCGGCGCACCGATGAGGTTGCCATTTTCGCGCGTAAGTTACCTCCATGCTGTTCCGTGAGCGACTCACTGTTCCGATCATGTGGTGGCTGCTTGCGGGCCTGCTTTCCCTCTCAGTTCTGATTGCCGTGGGGGCGTATCTGGGCGCCGCTTGGGGCGTCGGGACCTCCGTCGCCACGCTTGTGGTGGCCGCCGCGATCTTCGGTTCGGCATCGATCATGATCAGCGTTGACGAGAAGGAAATACACGTAGGCCGGGCGACGATCGAGCACACCTACATCGCTGCTTGTCGGACTCTGAGTGCTGAGGAGGCGCGTCGCCGGACCGGCATCGAGGCCGATGCCCGAGCTCACTTGGTGCTTCGGCCCTACATCAAGACGGCGGTCGAGATCACCCTCGAAGACCCGGATGATCCCGTGCCGTATTGGTTGGTCTCGACCCGACACCCGCGTCGGCTGGCGGCCGCACTGCAGGACGCCGCCTCGTCTACGCTGACCGAGTGAGCGAGGCCGAGCCATGACCGCCATCGAGGTGCTGCTCCTCCAGCTTGATCCTGGGCTGGAACCGCCGTCGTACGCTCACCCCGACGATGCGGGAGCGGACCTCCGCAGCACGGAGAGCTTCATCCTCCAGCCGGGAGAACGCCGGCTGGTGGGGACCGGCGTCGCCATTTCATTGCCGGCAGGGTACGCGGGCTTCGTGCACCCGCGGTCCGGACTCGCGGCCCGGCACGGCATCAGCATCGTGAATGCGCCCGGGACCGTGGACGCCGGCTATCGCGGTGAGATCAAGGTTTGCCTGATCAACACTGACCGGAGCCACCCGGTGAGGATTGCCCGGGGTAATCGAATCGCTCAGCTGGTCATCCAACCCGTCAGCATGGCCGCATTCGTGCTGGTCACCGAACTGCCGCGCTCGGCGCGCGGCATTGGTGGGTATGGGTCGACAGACGGAATAGTGAGCAATGTCACCGAACAGGGGGCCACCGAACGAGGGGCCACCGAACGAGGGGCCACCGAACGAGGGGCCACCGAGCGGGGGGCCACCCAGCGAGGGGACGAGAGCATGAGTGGGCCGAGGGAACGCGCATGATCTTCAAAAAAGGCAGGAAGCGGGGCAGTGACTCCGCGGTTGAGGATTCCACCGAAGATGTCGGTGTCGAAGAGCTAGCCGAGCCTGCCGAAGCTGCAGACGACGAGTCCATCGCAGAGGATGTTGGGGGCGAGGATCTGGCGGCTTTTGAGGAGCTCGACTGGCGGGGCTCCGGACCCTACGACGTCACCGAAGTCGACAGCATCGAGAGTACGGAAGAAAACCCCAAGATCGATCTCGGCAGCCTGATCTTGACGCCGGTGCCAGGGTCAGAGTTACGCCTTCAGGTGGCCGAGGAGACCGGTGAAATCGTCTCGGCAATGCTGGTAATCGAGACGATTGTCGAGCCGCCCGCTAGTGCCAATCAGCAACCCCAGACATATTCCTCGGCGCTTGAGCTTGGGGCGTACGCAGCTCCTCGCAGCGGCGGGCTTTGGTCAGAGTTGCGGGATGAGATCTCCCAGAGTGCTACCGAGGCTGGCGGCACCGCCTCCCTCGGGGAGGGACCATTCGGCGTCGAGCTGCGGCGGCTGATCCCGGTCACGACCCCTGACGGCGATGAGGGCTATCAGCCCTCGCGGATGTGGGTGGCTGAAGGTCCCCGCTGGTTACTGCGCGGCATTGTCTACGGTCAGGCTGCGATTGAAGACGACGCCGACTCCCCGGTGGTAGCTGACGTGCTCGATGCCTTCCGTCAGGTGATTGTGCGGCGCGGCGACGAGGCGATGGCACCTGGTGATCTGCTTCCTTTGACCATGCCAAACAACCTGAGTCAGCAGTCCGAGGAGTCTTGACGCCGAGGCCCATCCCATGTGCGGCGTAAAGACAATCATTGACCAGGGTGGGATGCTTGAGTTGCGGAGGTGAACACGCGATGGCCAAAGACAACATGCTGCAGCGAGCACTGCGCCGGATGACATCGTCGAATGCCGAACTTGAGTCCGAGGAGTTGCAACGCAACGTCCGTGAAGAAGGCTCAGTGCCCATTCAGAACTGTGAGGACCGTCAGCGGGTCCAACTCACCGGTACAGTCTCGACGGTGACCATCAACCCCATAGCGGGACACCCCGCCCTTGAGGTCGAGCTGCGTGACGGGTCCGGCGCAGTGACGCTGGTGTGGCTCGGTCGACGGCAGATTCCCGGAATCGACTGCGGGCGCACTATCAAGGTGTGGGGTCGGATTAGCTGCCACGACGCAAGACGGTTGATATACAACCCGCGCTATGAGCTGATGCAGACACCGGCGGCCTCGTGATCCATACCGCTGCGGTGCCTGGCGCATGACTGAGCTGCCAGCAGAGCCGAGGACGGGTTCCCACGGAATACGACCGGTCGGGGGGCCGGAAGAGGAACCGGAGTTTCGTTACGTTGAGGAGTTCGTCCGCTACCAGCTTGGCAAGTCTTTGGGCGGCGCCCGCGGCATGCTCGAGTCGGCGTTGCCGTTCGTTGCCTTTACCATCGCCTGGGTCATAGGCCGGCAGCTCTATCCGGCTATCGGCGCTGCGGTTGGCACAGCGCTGGTGCTAGCGACGATCCGCCTCCTGCAGCGGCAATCGATCAAGCACGTCGTCCAGGCCGTTATCCCAACGGCTATCGCCGTCCTCATCGCCACGCGTACCGGCCGTGCACAGGACGTCTTTTTGCCCGGCATCCTCTACAACGGTGCGCTGGCCGTGCTCTCCCTACTGACGGTCGCAATCCGCAGGCCGCTCGTCGGTTTCATCATCGGCGCTGCCGTCGGCGACTCCATCGGCTGGGTAAGGGACCGTGGGCTGGTGAAGATGACGTCGAAGTTGACTCTGGTGCTTGCAGTGCCCTACATCACCCGATTTGTCATCCAGATGCCGCTGTTTCTTGCCGGGCACGTGGTTTTGCTCGGAGTGGCTAAGGTCGTCCTCGGCTGGCCGCTGCTGATCGCCGCCCTGGCTGTCATGGGCTTGATGCTCTCTAAAGGCAAGACCCCAATAGAGGATTCATTGTTGGCAAATCGAGAGGCCGCTTCAGCTCGGGCCACCGTCGCAGGGACAGAGAACCGGTAGCTTCGCCTTCGGAGGCCTCGATTCAGACCGCCTGAACGCGCGATGTACGAGTCTTCGAGACATCGATTGAGCCGTCACGTGGGGCCAGCATCTCAGCCAACTCGTGCTCGAAATCCTGCGCGGTCACGAACAGCAATTCGTCACCGGCCTCCAGCGAGCCGTCTTTCTCGGGCGGTCTGGCATGCCCGTCGCGGATGATCGCCACCAAAACGACGTCCCCGGGCCAGCGCAGGTCGCCGATGCGGGCCCCCACGGTCGGGCTGCTGGAGGGCAGTGTCATCTCGACGAGGTTCGACGCACTTTCATGGAACGTCAGCAGTCTGACCAGGTCACCGACGGTGACGGCCTCTTCCACCAGCGCTGACATGAGCCGCGGTGTGGAGACTGAAACGTCGACCCCCCAGTCTTCGTTGAACAGCCACTCGTTCTTCGGGTGGTTCACCCGAGCCACCGTACGTGGCACGCCGAACTCGGTCTTTGCCAACAGCGACATCACAAGGTTCACCTTGTCGTCACCAGTGGCAGCGATCGCGCAGTCACAGGTGTCGAGGCCCGCTTCTTCGAGGGAGGAGAGCTCGCAGGCGTCCGCCAGTAGCCACTCCGCCTCGGCGAGCGTTTCGGACTTGATCGCGTGTGGGTCCTTGTCGATCAAGAGCACTTCATGACCGTTCTCCACGAGCTCCGCCGCAATGGACCGTCCTACGTTGCCGGCTCCGGCAATCGCCACTCGCATCGTCATACTCCTCTCGGAGGAGCGCCGAGAATTGCCTCTACGCTCGCCAGCTTCGCATCGATCACAGCCGCGTATGCCAGGTCGCCGTCCTGAAAGATCGTGCTGGGCTTCGGCACCATCCCAGAGCCCATCCGGAACAGGAACGGGATTCGCGCACTGGTGGCCTCCTCCATCTGCTCGATTGTGCGACCGACCCAGGCGCGATCAACGTGCACTTCCATGAGTCGCACCGACCCCGACGGATCGCGCCAATGAGGCTCAGAACAGCTGGGCAGCAGTCGTCGTAACACCTGATCTGAAGTCCACCGTACGGTGGCGACGGTGGGGATGCCGAGCCGCTCATATACCTCCGCGCGGCCGGGATCGTAGATCCGGGCCACCACATTGTCCACGCCAAAGGTTTCGCGCACTACCCGGGCCGACAAGATGTTGGAGTTGTCACCACTTGATACCGCAGCAAATCCGTCGGCGTCCTCGATGCCGGCCTCGAGCAGCACCTCGCGATCAAAGCCGACACCCCTCACCGTCTTGCCCGCAAAGTCAGGGCCGAGCCGTCGAAAGGACTCCAAGTCAAGATCGATCACCGCGACGGTGTGGCCACGCTTCTCCAGGCTCCTGGCCAGGCTGGACCCGACACGACCGCAGCCCATGATCACGATGTGCACGCCGTTGAGTCTAGTGAACCTGGCTGTGAGAACTCTGTGACGCCGGTCACTTCCGACCACCGCTGGTCGCCCGATGATCGCAACTTCTCTACTAGGGTTTGCGGTGTGGTGAATGTGTCCGACATCGGCAAGCGTCTGCTGTTGGGCCGGAAGCTTCGGAGCGCCCAGCTGCACGAGACACTTCTCCCCAAACGCATAGCCTTGCCGGTCTTCGCCTCGGACGCTCTTTCCTCGGTTGCCTACGCGCCAGACGAAATCTTCCTCACGCTGTCGCTGGCCGGACTTGCCGCGTATGCCTACTCGTGGAAGATCGCCCTTCTGGTCGCCCTCGTGATGTTGGTCGTGGTGGCGTCCTACCGGCAGAACGTGCACGCGTACCCGTCGGGTGGCGGCGACTACGAGGTGGCCACCGTCAACATCGGTTCCACCGCTGGCACTATCGTGGCCGCGGCGCTACTGGTGGACTACGTCCTGACGGTCGCAGTTTCGGTCTCCTCCGGGGTGCAGAATGCGAAGTCCGTCTTCCCCGTCCTGGACGGGCGCGAAGCCTGGGTTGCCGCCGTGGTCGTGGTAGTGCTGATGGCGCTCAATTTGCGCGGCGCCCGGGAGTCCGGGACCCTTTTCGCGATTCCCACCTACTGCTTTATGGTCGCGATCTTGAGCATGGTGATCTACGGGCTGTTCCGAATCCTGGTGATGGGCGAGCATATCCAAGCGCACAGCGCCCAGTACGGGATCGAGCCGGACCCAAAGTATGCAGCCTTTACCGGCTTCGCCATGGTCGCATTGCTAGCCCGCACGTTCTCCTCGGGATGCGCAGCATTAACCGGCGTCGAGGCCATCTCCAACGGCGTGCCCGCGTTCCGTAAGCCGAAAAGCAAGAATGCCGCAACCACCCTGCTGTTGCTCGGCACCATCGCTGTGTCGATGTTGATCGGGGTCGTTGCGCTGGCCAACCTGACCGGACTCAAGCTGATCGACGCCGGCCACTCGCACTACACCCTCAATGGTCAGCGGGTCGACGTGATCGAGGAAACGGCCATCGGTCAGTTGTCTGCGGCAGTTTTCGCCGATTTCAAGCCCCTTTTCTACTTCGTCGTCGCCGCCACGATGCTGATCTTGTTCTTGGCCGCGAACACCGCATTCAACGGATTCCCGGTGTTGGGATCGATCCTCGCCAGGGACGGCTATCTACCGCGCCAGCTGCACACCCGCGGCGATCGCCTGGCGTACAGCAACGGGATCATCGTGCTGGCCGTCTTCGCCATCGTGTTGATCATCGCGTTCGATGCTGACGTAACGGCGTTGATTCAGCTGTACGTCGTCGGGGTCTTTGTGTCCTTCACCGTCAGCCAGTTCGGCATGCTGCGGCACTGGACACGTCATTTGAGGGTAGAGACGGACCCAGCGGTGCGGGGA
>JBKOZG010000157.1:0-16372 GCA_046725775.1 Actinomycetota bacterium
AAACGAGATAGCCAGCGTAGAAGATGATCAAGCCGAGATATGTCGGGCCCTGGTCGATCAGCCGCGCCCGCGCACGCTGACCCCAGCCGGCGTAGTCAGCACGGGGGGGCCACACCAGATATCCCGACTGAGCTGAATAGCCCGGGCCTGCCGGCGGTTGCACGTAGGACAGCTGCGGATCTGCGGGGGATGCGTCTGGCCATTGACTGCGATGCTGGTCGGTCATAAGCGTCCTTGGGTCAGCTGCGACGTGGCGAGTGTAGGCGACGGTTACCGGGCGACCTATCGATGTAATGGAATGTGACCGCACAAAGCGCGGGCACAATGAGAATGTGGCGGTCTCCACTGACGTCCGGTCCTTTCCGGCCACCCGCGCAGCCGGGTACGTTGGCGCCTTCTTTGCAGGCGGGCTCGCTCTCAGCGCGCTGTACGCAACGACCAGGCTCGGGCTGCCGTGTCCGTTCCGTCTTCTGACCGGTTGGGACTGCCCGCTGTGCGGGGGAGCGCGGATGGGTGAGGCACTGCTCCACGGCGATGTTCAGGCGGCCTTCGGATTCAACCCGCTGGCACTGGTCGGTCTGGTGATCCTCGGCGTACTTGGTGTTCTGTGGACTGTCGAGGCCGCCGGCGGACCGGCCTTCCGCTTGCCGCGGCCGCTTTCCGAACTCTCGCGCCGGGTACGCCCGATGCAGTGGTTGGTGATTGGCCTACTCGTTGCCGTGATCTATACCATCGCGCGGAACCTGCTCTGACTCACGACGGGCTGGGCCCATCTCGGGTCGCCCTTGCCCGTGAAGGTGTTCACATCCGACGCCGACTGAATCGATCAAAAGCTGCTCTTTGTGACCACTTTCGGTGGCGCAAAACCAATCACAGGCGACGCGCGAGTGAAAGTGTCAGTGCCCTTGCAGAGAATGGTTCTTGGACGTATGGTATCCATATCTAGTAGTTACAACGATGTTGTTCATCCACAAGTTGTGGTTTGATACTCACGGAAGTCCACAGGAAGGTCCACAGGATCTTCCAACCAGCGCACAGGGTTGTCCCCAGATCTTTCCCCAGGCGCTAGGTGCGGAAGCGAACATAAGGAAAGGAGCCGGACACCATGTACTGCCCGTACTGTCGCCATTCCGACTCCAAGGTGCTGGACTCGCGGACCACCGAGGATGGGGCGAGCATCCGCCGCCGGCGTCAATGCCCATCTTGTGAGCGGCGATTCACCACCATTGAGCAGATGCAGCTGGTCGTGGTGAAGCGCAGTGGCGTGGTTGAGCCGTTCAATCGCGACAAGGTGATCAGCGGCGTTCGGAAGGCTTGCAAGGGACGGCCGGTCAGCGAGGACCAGCTCGCCCGCTTGGGTCAGCTGGTCGAGGATTCGCTGCGGACGTTGGGTCAGCCCGAAATACCGGCCGATGAAGTCGGAGTTGCGATCCTGGGACCGCTACGCGAGCTTGACCAGGTTGCGTACCTCCGCTTCGCGAGTGTCTATCGCCAATTCCGGTCCGCGGAGGACTTCGAGGCGGAGATTGCGCTGCTCCGTGTCGAGCAGGAACCGACCGGGATCGAGCCACTGATCCCAGATCATGTCGCCGACAACAAGATGAGCAACTTCGTCCCGCACCGGTTGACGCCAACTCGGCCGCGGACTGTTAGTCGTACGGAACCGCCGTAAACCCGACCCAGCCAGAACATCAGGGCCGAGCCCTCCATCAGCAGCGACACAGGAAGGCAGAAATGACCGAAACCACCCGTTCGGCGAATGGGCGATCGGAAAACAAGAGCCCCAAGCCGAAATCCGCCAGCCTGAGCATTGAGCGGGTTTTTACTTCGGACGTGCACCCGTATGACGAGGTGACTTGGGAACGCCGCGATGTGGTGCAGACCAACTGGAAGACCGGCGAGATCGTCTTCGAGCAAAAGGGCGTTGAGTTTCCAGACTTCTGGAGTGTCAATGCCTCGACCATCGTCACCACGAAATACTTCCGTGGCGCGCTGGGCACACCAGCCCGAGAACAAAGCCTCCGGCAACTCATCGACCGTGTCGTGAAGACTTACCGAAAGGCGGGGGAGGACTTCGGATATTTCGCCGATGCCCAGTCAGCCGAGGTGTTCGAGCATGAACTGGCCTGGATGCTGCTGCACCAGTACTTCTCGTTTAATTCACCCGTCTGGTTTAACGTCGGCACCGCGTCTCCCCAGCAAGTCTCCGCATGTTTCATCTTGTCGGTTGACGACTCCATGGACTCGATCTTGAACTGGTACCGAGAGGAGGGCTTCATCTTCAAGGGCGGCTCCGGTGCCGGTCTGAACCTTTCGCGGATCCGCTCCTCGAAGGAGCTGCTCAGCTCGGGTGGCACCGCGTCCGGCCCGGTCTCGTTCATGCGGGGCGCAGACGCAAGTGCTGGGACCATCAAGTCCGGTGGAGCGACCCGCCGCGCCGCCAAGATGGTGGTGCTCGACGTGGACCACCCCGATATCGAGGAGTTCATCGAGACAAAAGCCCGCGAGGAGAACAAGATCCGCGCACTGCGCGATGCCGGATTCGACATGGATCTCGGCGGCCGCGACATTACGTCGGTCCAGTACCAGAACGCCAATAACTCGGTGCGGGTGACAGATGAGTTCATGCGAGCCGTCGAGGATGACCGTGATTTCGCCCTGCGTGCGCGCACCGATGGCCGAGTTATCGAGACAGTGAACGCCCGTGAGCTTTTCAGCAAGATGGCCAGGGCTGCGTGGGAATGCGCTGATCCCGGCATTCAGTACGACGACACAATCAACGACTGGCACACCAATCCGGAGACTGGCCGAATCACCGCATCCAATCCGTGCAGTGAGTACATGAGCCTGGACAACAGCTCATGCAACCTGGCCAGCCTCAACTTGCTCAAGTTTCTCCGTGAAGACGAAACGTTTGACGCGCAAGCATTCGAGCGGGCGGTGGAATTGATCATCACCGCGATGGACATCTCGATCTGCTTCGCGGATTTCCCGACCGAGGCGATCGCGCGCACAACCCGCGACTACCGGCAGTTGGGCATCGGCTACGCCAACCTCGGGGCGCTGCTGATGGCTACTGGACATGGCTACGACTCCAACGGTGGCCGCGCCCTTGCAGCGGCGATCACCTCGCTGATGACTGGGGCCTCCTACCGCCGTTCGGCGGAGCTTGCTGGCATCGTTGGACCGTACGAGGGTTACGCACGCAACGCCGATGCCCACAAACGGGTCATGCGTAAGCACCAGGCAGCCAATGACGCGTTGCGGACCGTCGGCACCTTGGACGCCGACATCCGCAAACGCGCCACGGCCGCATGGGATGGAGTGATCAAGATCGGTGAGGCGAACGGCTACCGCAATGCGCAGGCCTCGGTGATCGCGCCCACCGGAACGATCGGCTTCATGATGGACTGCGACACCACGGGAATCGAGCCAGACTTCTCGCTGGTCAAGTTCAAGAAGCTGGTCGGTGGCGGCTCGATGCAGATCGTCAACCAGACAATTCCGCGTGCCTTGAAGAAGCTCGGCTACGCCGAGGAAACCTGCGAGGCGATTATTGAGTACATAGGCGAGCACGGCCATGTCGTCGACGCTCCAGGCTTACGGCCCGAGCACTATGAGGTCTTCGACACGGCAATGGGCCAGCGGGCGATCAAGCCGATGGGCCATGTCCGGATGATGGCAGCGGCTCAGCCATTCCTGTCCGGGGCAATCTCCAAGACGGTGAATTTGCCGGAAACTGCCACCGTTGAGGAGATTGCCGAGGTTTACATGCAAGGCTGGAACCTCAGCCTCAAGGCACTCGCGGTCTATCGGGACAACTGCAAGGTTGGTCAGCCACTGAGCGACGGCAAAGCTGGAAAGACAGGCGACAAGAAGTCGGCCGACGTCGAAACCGACGTTGTCGAGAAGGTGGTCTATCGGCCGACCCGTAAGCGACTGCCCAAGTCGCGGCCGAGCCGGACAACCTCGTTCTCCGTAGGCGGAGCTGAGGGCTACATGACCTCTGGTTCTTACCCGGACGATGGCCTGGGTGAGGTGTTCCTGAAGCTCGGCAAGCAGGGCTCGACTCTGGCGGGCGTGATGGATGCCTTCTCCATTGCCGTATCCATTGGCCTGCAGTACGGGGTGCCATTGGAAACCTTCGTGCAGAAGTTCAGCAACCTGAAGTTCGAGCCCGCCGGCTTGACTGACGATCCAGACATCCGGATGGCGCAGTCGATCATGGACTACATCTTCCGACGACTGGCATTGGACTACCTGTCCTTCGAAGAGCGGGCCGAGCTCGGCATCTACACCGCCACCGAGCGGGCGCGTCAAGTCGCAACCGGGTCCTATTTGCCGCCAGAGGAAGAGCTCACCGAGGCGGAGTCGCTGAAGAACGATCCGGGCGATGAGGTGCGAACCGACGAGATGGACTCGACTGCAGCGAAGCCGGCCTCTCTCACCGCTCACACGACATCGGAGCTCTTTGAAGAGATCACCGGCACCAGCGTGGACGCACCACTTTGTCTGACCTGTGGCACCAAGATGCGTCCGAGTGGCAGCTGTTACGTCTGCGAAGGCTGCGGATCCACTAGCGGCTGCAGTTGACGCGATCCGTTCCGTCCTGACCTTCGCTCGCTGTCCTGCGACGAGGGGTCGGACGTGCGCGAGGAGCACCAAAGGGGCCGCCGAGGGCGCTGGGAACACTTCCGGCCTGTATGCGTTTACACAACATGGCGGATGATCGTGACCGCGAGGCGATGGATGCCTACTCAGCCGCGGTGACGACAGTGGTGCAGCGAGTGCTGCCAAGCGTGGCGAGCCTGAGGGTGCGATCACGCCTGGGTGAGGGCGCTGGCAGCGCGAGTGTGTTGACCGCCGATGGGTTCTTGTTGACCAGCGCGCATGTCGTCGATGGATCCACTTCGGTGGTGGCTGCATTCGCGAACGGTACCGAGACGACTGCCGATGTGGTCGGCCGAGATGCATTCTCCGATCTGGCGGTGCTCCGCGCCCGAGGTGATGTTCCCAGCCCGGTAACGCTCGGCGACGCGAGCCACCTGCAAGTGGGCCAACTGGTAGTTGCGGTTGGCAACCCGCTCGGTTTGGCGGGAAGTGTTACCGCTGGGATCGTTTCAGCACTAGGGCGGTCGCTCCCTACCAGACAAGGCAGGGTGGTCGACGAGGTGATTCAAACCGATGCCGCCCTCAATCCGGGCAACAGCGGTGGGGTGCTGGCCGACAGCCGAGGGCGCATGGTAGGGGTCAGCACTGCGGTTGCAGGTATTGGCGTGGGCCTCGCGGTGCCGATCAACCAGACAACCGAGCGCATCATCAGCGCGTTGATGACCGCTGGCCGGGTACGCCGGGCATGGCTCGGGATCGCGGGGAGTCAGGCTCCGCTGCCGCCGCCGCTAGCTGCGAAACTGGGCAGGCGAGAGGGCCTACGGGTGGCACAGGTGGTAACCGGGAGCCCGGCCGACGCTGCTGGACTGAGATCCGGTGACATTGTCGTCGCCGTGGCTGGTACATCGCTTGGGTCGAGTACCGAGCTGCAGCGTCGCATGGTGGAAGATGCCATTGGCCGCCGCGTGGAAATCACTGTGTGGCGCAACGGCGCTTTGGTTGACGTCATCGCAGTGCCGCGTGAGCTCACCGAATCGACGAGCTGAGCTTGCCAGCTGCCTTCACTGCAAGGGGAAAGGCGATTGTTTCAAGGCCGGTAGATCGCTGAGCTCGACCGATGCAACCCACTTGACCCACCAGAATCCTCGCCGCTGGGGCGCGACCAGCCGTACCGGCGCACCGTATGCCGGCCGCAGCGGCACGCCCTGATATGCCGTAGCCAGCCATAGAGAGACCGCCTCGTCCGCTGGGAAGCGGCGGCGGTATCCGGTCTTGCTCACGACCTCGATGCTGGCAGCGGCAGCGATCTCTTCAGCAGAGAGCAACTCGGCAACGCTGACAGCGGTCCACTCCGCGTCGGTATACCAACCGCTGGTGCAGTCGAGCCGGGCGGCGAGCGTCGTGGAGCGCGACGCGAGATCGGAAACGGTCATTTCGTTTCCGGCGACATGGATGCGGTAATTGGCTGGTAGCGCTGGGACTTGATCGAAAAGCCACATCGTTGCCGGAACGGCATCCGGGCTGAGGTAATGGGACCCGGTTGCGATTCTGCTCGCTGACGCCGATCGGGCTAGGCGACCAATGCCCTCGAGCGTCCCGTACGTCGCGGCGACGCCGACAGCCAGGACTCCAGTACGGAGCAGGGTGCGGCGTGACAAATCACGGCGGCGCAGCCGTTGCCGCCGGTGATGCAATAGGTGCCAACCGAGCAGCGGTGCGGCTAGCACAGCCGACCCGACATGCACCTGCATGGGACTGAGTCGCCACATCACGCCGTATCCACCGAATACCTCCACGAGTCCGGAAATGATGCAGACCGCGATCAGAGCAACCAGTGCGAGGCTTGTCAATCGCAAGGCTGGCGCACGTCGCACGATCACCGACTTCCATGGCACGAGCAACACGACAGCGAGCCCTAACAGACCATGGACCAGCGTTGCGAGCCTGGCTGGGATCGGCGTACCAGCGGCGAAAGCCAGGCCGCCGGTGAGCGCGGCGGCTATAAGCACCACCAACAGTGCGACATTTGTGCGCCGGCCCGCCTCTCGGAGACCGCCGATCAAGCTGAGCCAGTGCATGATCATCGCCAGGCGACTGCTGGTGGCTGCGGAGGGAAGACGACATACGGCCGCAGCCAGGCGGCCCGATGAAGCAGCCCGTTCATGCGCTGGTTGACATCAGCCGGAGCGGTCCCGTTCACCGCTCGATGGTGGAGGAAGGCCACTTCGGTCATGGTCTGTTGGTAGGCGCGGATGGCATCGGCCGCTGGCTTGCCGCCGATGCCCTTCGCGTACGCACGTGCCGACATGCGGTCGGACAGTCGGGCTATCCAGCGGATCTCTTCGGGCCTGATCCAGCCCATCTGGGCGACCTGCTGAAGTGCCGTGGTGAGCATCTTGCCCTCACGGGAGCGAGCCCACACCGCGACCGCCAGTATCACCACAAGCAGCGGTAGGAATATCGCGCTGTATGCGAACAAGAACCCGCTTCCGCCCCAGAAGGTACTGCCGTTCCAAATCGCGTGCATCGCGACTGCCGCCAGGAAGCCAAGGACCAGTGCCAGAGTCCGCGCTGCCGGGCGACGCGTTGTCACGGCGATCCCGACGCCAAGCCCGGTTGCTGCGGTAAACAGGGGGTGCGCGAACGGGCCCATGATTCCGCGAAGGAAGAACGTGAGACCGAGCTGCCCGGACTCCAGTGACTGGAGGTAATACACGATGTCTTCGACGAAGGCAAATCCGATCCCGACCAGGGCGCCGTAAATGATGCCGTCTAGCGGGCCATGCAACTCGGCACGACGGAAGATGACTACCGCAACCAGAAACAGGCCTTTGCCGAACTCCTCGACGACCGGAGCGGCGACTGCCACGTTGACGACTTCGTTGGTTCCTGACAGCGCGAATACCAGTTGCTCGCCTACGAAGCTGAACGCGACAGCGGCGACGGCACCCCAGCCAAGTGCGGCGACGCGATATCGGGCAGGTTCTGGTTCATAGCGATCAAGCCAGAAGCACACCAAGATCATCACCGGGAAGGAGACCGCCGCCAACAGCGTGGCGATCAGCGCGCCTGCTGGCCCGCCGAGCAGGAAGATCAAGATCGCGATCAGCAAGCCGCCCAAGCCGAGAACGATCATGGTGACCCAGGTCAACGCGGATCGGGGACGACGCAGCAATGCAGCCGGTGCAACTGGAGGCCGCGCCGGAGGGGATGTACCCGCTGGAACCATCGCAGGGTCCATCACTGATCATCTCCGTTCAGTCGCGGCCCACCCGCGTGCGAGCTGACCGCCTCTTCCAACGATATGCAGGTGGTAGGCCAGCTCATTCGCATACCTTGCGCGCCTTGCTGGGCGACGTCTCGCCGGTGATCCAATTGTCTAACCTGTGCACGTTGCCGCCGCGTACAGTCGCCGGTATGGAGGCGCTGCCGGCAGTTCACGCACGATCCGATCTGCCGGCCAGGGTCAGCGTCTACGAGGTTGGCCCCCGCGATGGACTGCAGGCAGAGCAGGCTCTGGTGAGGCTGCCGGTCAAGCTGGAGCTGATCGACCGGCTCGGCCAGGCTGGCCTAACGATCATCGAGGCGACCAGCTTCGTCTCGCCGCGGCGGATCCCTCAACTGGCTGATGCCGATGAGTTGATGAGGGGGCTTCGGCGCCGTCCAGGCGTGCGATATCCGGTGTTGGTTCCCAATGAGCGTGGCTTCCAGCGGGCTTTGACTGCCGGAGCCGACGAGCTCGCAATCTTCGTCTCTGCTACCGAGAGCTTCGCACAGCAAAACTTAGGGACGACGCTGGACGGGGCCATCGAGATGGCTGCGCCGGTTGTTGCGGCGGCCCGAGTCCGCGGGATTGAAGTACGTGGCTATGTGTCCATGTGCTTCGGTGACCCTTGGGAAGGGCAGGTTGATCCTGCACGTCCGGCGGAGGTCGCGGCCCGCCTCGTTGAGCTCGGCTGCTCCTCTATCAGTCTCGGTGACACGATTGGTGTCGCCACAGCCGGTCAAGTACTCACGGTGCTGGACTGTGTGGAGACTGCCGGAGTCCCGCGTGACAAGATCGCGCTGCATCTCCACGACACGTACGGCCAGGCGCTGGCAAACGTTCTGGTTGGTCTGGAGGCGGGAGTCACTGAGTTCGACGCCTCGGCTGGCGGACTCGGTGGTTGCCCGTACGCGAAGTCCGCGACGGGAAATCTAGCGACCGAGGACCTAGTGTGGATGCTCAACGGGCTCGGTATCGAGACTGGCGTCGACCTGGCGGCTCTGGTGCAGACCAGCCGTTGGCTCGCCACGGAGTTGGGCCGGCCCTCGCCCTCGCGGGTGGTCACGGCGTTCCGCAGTTGAACGCCTGCGGGGTTAGTGTCGTCCTCTTGGCTGGGAGGGGCGCATATGGCCGACATCGATGATTTCGACCTCGACCGGAGTACCGCTCAGGCCTGGGCTGAGTTCCAGAGCCGGTTGAGTGAAGTCATCTCCATGATCGATGACTCCGGCGACCTCACCATCGGAACCGGGTCTGAGAGCCATGGTCCGCCGCCTTTCGTGAGATTGAGCAGCCCCAGGCGGGACGTGATCAGATGTGAGGCTGCGAGCAACGCGGTGCTCGGAGATGACTTTCATCTTTCCTCCGAGCTGCTCACGGAGATGGAGCGGCTTGGGTGGCAGCCGCCTACCGTCGGCGATGAGCACTCTCCGCTGCCGCCGACGGCGAATTTTTGGATCGAATTGCCTCAGGTCGAATCTGATCTGATCAGCGAGCTCACCGTCTCCGTGCTACGTGACATCTATGGTGTCCAGCACCCGATCTTCCTCGCGCCTGATCAGCTGGCGGAGGTACTCCAGCCGTCACCGCCGCCGATCGAGGCTCGCGTTCCGACCAGAACTATGGAGTTGGAGCGGGCCGACCTCATGTCGACCATGCCCCGTGACAAGCAACATCTCAACGGCTTGGTCGACGCCGAGCTTGCCAAGATGTATGGCCATCAGCCGATTCGCGACGCTGAAGGTGATGTCGCGATCAGAGTCGGATCCACAATGCTTTTCCTCCGAACCTCTCGGGACGGTCAGGAGGTTGTCATCTTCGCTGCAGTTGTGCACGATGTCGCCGGTCGGTCTCGAGCCGCCGAAGTGCTCAACGACTTGAACGCGCAGGCTCGGTGGGTGAAGTTTCAGCTGATCCGAGACCGGGTCTTCGTGAGCTTTTCGGTGTTGTGCCGACCCTTCGTGCCGGCCCATCTGCACCAGGCCGTGCGCATCCTCTCTGAGGTGGCCGACGGCATCGATGATGAGCTGGCCGCCAAGCTCAAGGGTCGCACGACCTTCAGTGAGCACGACGGGCCACGCTGAACGAGCCGTCGGGTCACGGGCACTGCCGAAGCAGTGCGCCAGGATGTACCGATGGTCGCAGGTAGATTGGTGCCCGTGATGGATCCTCGGCAGCTCTACACCTTGGACGAAGCGATCGTAGCCAAGCTCAAGGAACATCGCCCCGTGCTGATTCACCAGCTGGACGGCTTCGTGGATGCCGGGCAGGCTGGCCGGCTGTTTTCCGCGAACTTACTGGAAAATCTCGAGCACGAGGTGCTCGCCGTGTTTGACCACGATCAGTTGCATGACTACCGCAGTCGCCGACCCGCGATGATCTTCGACACCAATCAATGGAAGTCCTACGCGGACTTGCATCTGCGCATCTACCGCGTCACGGACGGCCATGGTGAGGTATTCCTGCTGTTCAGCGGGCCTGAGCCAGATGTGCAGTGGGAGCGGCTTGCCGCCGCTGTAGTCGGGTTGATCGAACAGCTTGGCGTACGGATGACTGTCGGTGTGCATGGCATTCCGATGGCGGTGCCACACACTCGTCCCATTACGTTGACGGCACATGCTACCGACGCATCACTCATCAAGGGCTATCGAAGCTGGATCGACCGCGTTGAGGTGCCCGCCAGCTTCACTGGCCTGTTGGAGTTCCGCCTCGGACAGCTCGACCGCAAGGCGATGGGTTTCGCAGCACACGTCCCGCACTACCTGGCTCAAGCGTCATTCCCAGAAGCCACACTCACCCTGACCCGGTCACTCAACCAGGCCACCGGCCTGGCTGTGCCACTCGAACCCTTGGAGAAGGCGTCCGCCAGCAACCTGGCTGACATCGCCGAAGAAATGGCAACCTCGACAGAGGTTCAGGAGCTAGTGGGGACGCTCGAGCAGCAGTACGACGCGCTACAAGCTGAGCAACCGGACCGCGTGCCGAGCGCGGAGGAGATCGCCGCCGAGTTCGAGAAGTTCCTCGCTGAGCGCGAACGCGAGAAGGACGACTGAGCTGCGGCTGCAGGATGCTCCCGCTCATGCGGCCCTTGTTGAGCGGCTCCGAACGGCCGGTTGCGTGTTCGCCGAGGACGAGGCTGACCTGCTGCTCGCGACGGCGACGGCACCCGATGAGCTCGAACGGATGGTCCAGCAGCGGGTGCGCGGAGTCCCGCTTGAGCAGATCCTCGGCTGGGCCGAGTTCGCCGGCCTTCGGATTGCCGTTGCACCTGGGGTCTTCGTACCACGGCGGCGGACCGAGCTCATGCTGAGCCAAGCCCTGATACTGGCGCCGCCGCAGCCAGTGGTCGTCGAGCTGTGCTGCGGTTCGGCCGCTTTAGCACTAGCCCTGGCGTCCACCCTGCCGCGGGTCGAGTTGTACGTCACCGACATCGACCCCGCCGCCGTGCGATGCGCCCGCGGCAACCTGGCTGGCATTCCCGGTTTAGCGGGCGTACTCCAAGGCGACCTCTACGAGCCACTGCCAGATTCGCTGGCCGGTCGGGTGGACCTGCTACTGGCCAACGCTCCATATGTCCCGAGCGGTGCAATCAGGCTGATGCCGCCAGAAGCTCGCCTGTATGAGCCCCGGCTGGCGTTGGACGGCGGCTTAGATGGGCTTGACGTGCTGCGGCGCATCGTTGCAGGAGCGAAACGCTGGCTCGCGCCGGGTGGCCGGGTGCTGGTGGAGACCAGTCGCAGCCAGATGCCCGCGAGCGTTGCGGCTTTCGAACACCACGGGCTGGCGGCCCGGATAGTCACTTCAGATGAGCTGGATGCCACCGTGGTCATTGGCTGGCCGGCGAGGCCCGGCAGTCGAGACAACCAGTCGGGAGCCGGGCACTAGGCTCCTCGTGTGCCACAGTCCGTCACTGAGCTAATCGACCTTCTGGACTTAGAGGAGATCGAAATCGGGCTCTTCCGGGCGCGGCAGCCCGACACTCAGCTGCAGCGCGTCTTCGGCGGACAGGTGCTGGCCCAGGCGCTCATGTCCGCTGCGCGGACCGTGTCAGTCACGCGGGTGCTGCACTCGTTGCACGCCTATTTTCTGCTCGCCGGCCGGACCGACATACCGATGGTCTACGACGTCGAGGCCGTGCGCGATGGCGGCTCGTTCTCATCTAGGCGTGTGGTGGCCCGGCAAGGTGGCAAGGTGATCTTCTACCTGTCTAGCTCATTTCACGAGCTAGAGCAGGGCTTTGAGCATATCGACCCCGTGCCAGAGGACGTTCCGCCGCCTGAGCGGTGTCCGAAGCTCGGCGAGGTGCTATTCAAGGCGTCGGGCCGGCCAATCTCGTTTTGGGAGCGCGAGTGGGGGGCTCTTGATGTCCGCTACGCCGGTGATTCTCGTCCGGGCGGCGTACTAGCCAACGCACGCCATCCGGCGCGCGCTCGGGTATGGGTTCGGGCGGATGGAGCGCTGCCCGACGATCGTCGGCTGCATCAGGCAGCGCTGGCCTACGCCAGCGACCTGACGCTGCTCTCGGCAACCACCGTGCCGCACGGGGTCTTGATCGGCCTCAACGTGCAGGCGGCGTCGATCGACCACGCCATGTGGTTTCACCGGCCATTCCGCGCCGATGACTGGTTGCTGCACGATCAAGTCTCACCATCCGCCTCAGATGGCCTCGGGCTAGCGACCGGCCGCGTCTTCCAGAACGGCGTACTCGTCGCCGACGTTGCCCAAGAGGGCCTCATCCGTCCCGTCCGCCAGTCCTGACCTCGAGGCGAGCAAGAGAAGACGTGCGCAATCGATTCGAACGAACTCGAATTCCGATCGGCGAGTGTCGTAGCTGCTCCAAAAATCGGGCGATCCGGATCGGGGGGAATCCGGATCGCCCTTGGAGCTGCTGGGAAGTCGCGCTTTGAAGTCGTGGCGCGCGGGGGTTACGCAGCCAGGACCGACTTCCCCCGCAGCTTGGCAATTGCATGGCGCTCGATCTGACGGACCCGCTCGGCGGTGATTCCCCAGATCGCGCCGATATCGGCGAGCTTGGCCTGACGGCCGTCGATGAGCCCGTAACGGCGGCGAACGACATCAGCGGAGCGCTCGTCCAAGGAGGCGAGCATGTTCTCCAACCGAGCGTGCTCCTCAGCGTCAAGGAAAACCTCATCGGGGCCGGGCATCGGCTCACGCGCGATCAGATCACCCAGAGCGGTGTCGCCGCCTTCCTCGACTGGTGCATCAAGGCTGACGTGGTCGCGGCCATAGCGCATCAGGTCAAGTACCCGATCAGGCTCAAGATCCATCTCTGCGGCGATCTCTTCGATCTCCGGATCCCGCCCAAGCCGCCGCTCCAGGGTCCTCCGCACAGCGCCAACCTGGTTGACCTGCTCAGCCACGTGCACCGGCAACCGGACAATCCGACCCTGCTGGGCGATCCCACGGCTGATCGACTGCCGCACCCACCACGTGCCGTAGGTCGAGAACTTGAACCCCTTGGTGTAGTCGAACTTCTCGACTGCACGGATGAGACCGGTATTGCCTTCCTGGACCAGATCCAATAGGGGCATCTGAGAACGGCCATACTTGCGAGCAACAGAGACCACCAAACGAAGGTTGGCCGTCACGAAATGCTGCATCGCCCGCCGGCCTTCCTCAACCAGGAACTCCAACTCGGCCTTCGTCGGCCGCTTGGCATGCTTTCCACGCTCGGCAAGCGTCACGTCGCCAGAGAGGATGTGCTCCGCATAGAGACCAATTTCGATCGTCTTGGCGAGCTCGACCTCCTCCTCGGCGCTCAGCAAAGGAGTCTTGGCGATACCTTCCAGATATAGGCCGACTGCATCTTTGCCATCGATGCCTTCGGATACTCGCGAGCGAGTAGTTGTTGCCACAGTGGGCCCCTTTCGTGTCCTTCACAAGGCAGAACGCATCAGGTACCGATTAGGATTCCTCGCATGCCCTGAAGAATCCCTGAGACCTACTCGGGGGTAACCCCGAGCGGGATTTTGTCTTCGTCGTCCGGTCGGATGGTGTGCTAGTGGTTCGAAGCGGCGGTTCTTTCCGGATGCAATACCCGCAGGACACTGCAGTACACTCCTGCCCGCTGACGGTTGTTGAACGCTCGCGGGCGGGCGGACATTCCTGAAGTTCGCTCAGCCCTCGTTGGTTATCTCGCCGATGATCCAGGCGTACTCAAAGGCCAGCTCGCGCCAGCTCTTGTAGCGTCCGCTTACGCCGCCATGGCCAGCAACCATTTCGGTTTTGAGCAAGATCTTTCGTTCTGAAGAGTTCGTTGCGACATGCCGCAAAGCAGCGATCCATTTGGCTGGTTCGACGTAGAAGACTCGAGTGTCGTTGAGGCTCGTGGTGGCCAGGATGGCCGGATAGTCCACCGACCGCACATTCTCATACGGCGTGTAGGACTTCATATATGCGTAGACCTTAGGGTCGTGCAGCGGATCGCCCCATTCGTCCCACTCGATGACCGTGAGCGGCAATTCAGGATTCAAAATCGTCGTGAGGGCGTCGACGAATGGCACCCCAGCGTGGATGGCACGGAACCGCTCCGGCGCGAGATTGGCGACCGCACCCATGAGCAAGCCGCCAGCGCTGGCGCCTCGCGCCGCCAACCGTCCCGGTGTGGTGTAGCCCCGTTCCGCCAGGTAGTCGGCGCACGCGACGAAGTCGGTAAAAGTATTCATCTTGGCAAGCTGCTTGCCGTGCTCGTACCACGTCCGGCCGAGCTCACCCCCGCCACGGACATGGGCAATCGCATATACGATGCCGCGGTCCAGCAACGAGAGGCGTGACACGGCGAAGCCGGGATCCATGGACGCCTCGTAGGATCCGTACCCGTAGAGCAGGGCTGGTGCTGAGCCGTCCAGTGGAACGTCTGCCCTCCGCACGATCGACAGCGGCACACGAGTGCCGTCGGGAGCCGTGGCCCAGCCGCGCTCCTGGATGTAGTTGTCCGGCTGATAGCTGCCGAACCGGGGATCATCGAGCACCGGTGTTCGCTTGAGCAAAATCAGCTCTCGCGTCGTGAGGTGGTAGTCATAGATCGAGTCAGGTGTCAATAGTGATGCGTAGCCAACGCGGATGGTCGCGGTCTCGTACTCGGACTCGCCCGGGGCGTACACCACGTACAAGGGCTCGTCAAATGCGATGTCGCTGCCTTCCTCGAGATTGCCGGCGGCATCTCGCGTCATCAGGTGTAAGCCGGTGAGCCCGTCCCGCCGCAGCGAGACGACCGCGTGGCTGGCGTATGCGCTGACTGAGAGAATCCGCACTCCTTGGCGATGCGGGAGAACCGGCGTCCACTCGGTGTGGCTGGTGGCTGTGAGCGGCGCTTCAGCGAGCTCGAAGTCCTCAGCTCCATCGTTGTGCACGATCAACAGCCGATCGCCTGCAGGCTCGACGTCATATTCCACACCCTGGCGGCGTGGCGCAACGAGCCGCGGCTCACCTTCGGGATCGTCGGTACTGAGTAGCCGGACCTCTGAGGTGATCTTGCTTTCAGCGCCGATCATGATCCATCGATCATCACGGCTTGCGTCGACACTGAGCCAGAAACGCTCGTCAGACTCAGTTACGACCGCCACGTCTTCAGATGGGTCGGTGCTAAGGCGATGCCGCAAGACAACGTACGGGCGCCAGGCCTCATCTGCTCTGGTATAGAAAAGGTGGCTGTTCTTCGCCCACGCGACACCGTACGCCGTGTCACTGATCTGGTCGCCAAGCAACTCGCCCGAGACCAGATCCTTGATCATGATCGTGAAGCGCTCGGCCCCGGACAGATCGACCGAGTACGCCAGCAGCCGCCCGTTGAGGGAGACACTGAACGCCCCGAGGGAGAAGAATTCATGGCCTTCCGCCTCGAGATTGGCGTCCAAGAGCACCTCTTCGCCGACGATCTCCTGTTCGGGATCCGGCAGTTTTTCGCGATCCTTCGCGACAACCCGGCAGTAGATCGGATATTCCGACCCTTCGACGGTACGAACGTAGTACCAGTACGCTGAGCCGCCCGGGTGTGAGGTGTAGCTCGGCACGCTGAGGTCGGTTTCCTTGGTCCGCGCCTTGATCTCGCTGAAGACTGCATCCGACAGCTCTGAGAGCTGAGTGGTCTGCGCTTCGGTGTAGGTGTTCTCCGCCTCCAGGTACGTGATCACCTCTGGGTTGTCTTTGTCGCGCAGCCATTCGTACGGGTCGACGAACACGTCACCGTGGTGGCTGCGGGTTATCGGCTGACGTTTTGCAATCGGTGCCGCGGACGCAGGAGGGACTTCGGCGTACATGGTGCACGAGCGTAGTGTTCCCGCAACGGCGACGATGCGTGAGGATAGCTCCATGGGAGCAGAGGTCGACGCCACACAGTTCAGCCGGGAGGACCGAAAGCGTCACCGAGAAAAGATCCGCAGGTGCCTGGATGTGCTGGCCCGCATGCTCACCGAATCCCGTTTCGACTTCGAGCGGCCAATGGCGGGCCTGGAGATCGAGCTGAATCTGGTGGAC
>JBKOZG010000019.1:0-2184 GCA_046725775.1 Actinomycetota bacterium
GAAGGGGACAGCGCAGCGCCGCCGGCGGTGTCGCACCGTCCCCGGCTGTTGTCTGAATGCGGTTGTCAGCGTACGACGCCGAAGCCGCCTGTGAAGTCGAGTTCCTCGCTCACCGCGAGCTTGAGCTGGAGGAAGCCCATCGCCTCCAGTTCACGGGCCCGGCTTAATGCGCCGGCGTCGATGGCATCCAGACCTCCGGCCTGAACGGCCGATATGAAGGTAGCCTTCGCATCAGCATCGTCGCCGGCGACGAGAACCAGGGTCGTGTTCGGGCCTACGTTTCTTGCGCTGAGTGTGGCGGCAAAGTTCGTGTTGAACGCCTTGAGCACTCGAGAAGAAGGCAGCTCATCGGCAAGCTCCGCGGCGGCGGAGCTGTGGGCAGGCACGACCAGAGAGTCGAAGGTCTCGAAGTCCACGGGATTGGTGATGTCGACGACGATCTTGCCGGCCAACTTGTCGGCGTAGTTTTCGAGGATGTCCTTCAGGGCCGGGTGCGGGACGGCCAGGACGACGATGTCGCCCCTCACTGGCCCAGGCGGGTCGGAGCTGCGAATGTGGTCGACCGTTGCGCCGCCCGCGGTCATCACGTCCGCGATCGCGGTGCCCATGTTGCCCTTCCCGAAGATGGTGACATCTGTCATGACTTCCCCTTCTCACTCGAGGCTGTGTGCCTGCGCGATTGTATAGGTCGTTGCAGATCGTTCTCTGTGGGAGAGCAGTCTGAGTGATCACGACCATGATGAGCTCGGGCAGCGCGTACCGTCGGTGTATGCAGGGCGCTGCAATGATCCGTGGCCGGAAGCGCCGTTCCAACCGAGCCGTTGTAGCCGGACTATCTTTGATCGCTGTTGCACTGCTGGTCAGCTCCTGGCGCCTGGCATCTGACTTCGTGACGACCGCTGCCGCGATTGTCGGTTTCGGGCTCCTGATGTACGGCGTGCACCTTGCCTGGCTGGTGTTCTACGACCGCGAGCCGGACGGGCCAGCCAGCTGACGAAAGGTCGTCAGGCTGGTGCTGAGGCGTCGTGCATCAGCCGCTCCACTAGCTCGTCATCCACCTCGGCGAAGAATGTGCCCACCACGTCCTCGATCTCATTGAATCCTTCAGCACAGAACAGCACCGGCTGATAATGCGTGATGTCGTACGTCTGAACGCCCATCCGTCCGACGTCCAGCGCCCGGAGCTCCGCTTGCTCCATCTGCTGGATCTCACCGTACGAGGAGAGCAGACCTGCGCCGTAGGTGCGGACTTTGCCGTGCTCACGTACCACACCAAACTCCAGGGAGAACCAGAAGACCTTCGAGACAAATTCCAGGGCCTCGGTGGTCTGCACCCGGCGAGCTGCCTGGCCCGCGAGCCGGTAGAGGGCGGCGAAGCGATCGTGCGCAAGGCAATTGCCATGGCCGACGACCTCGTGGATGACATCGGGCTCTGGTGTGTAGAGCGGCACGGAGTGGTGGCGAATGTACTGCGTGGAGTGGAAGATGCCGTCGGCCAGGGATCCGTAGAACTGAAGAAGAGGCACCAGCCCAGCCGCGGGCACGTACTGGAAGTCGGTAAGCGGCCTGAGCAGATCGTTCACTTCGACGAGCTGCGGGATCTTGTCCTCGGGAAGTTGGAGTCGCTCCTTACCCTCCAGGTAAGCGGCGCACGCGAGGCGCTGGTGGAGGTTGTGAAGCTCGGCGCAGACTATGCGCCAGACCTCTTGCTCGGCCTCGGTATATGTCGCAATTGGTGGGGGTGAGCCGGGCTGCCAGTCCATGGCGAGCGTGGCAAGAGCGTTGCGTCGAGCCCGGTACTCCGGGTCGACGGCACCTGGATGGTCATCACCCAGGTGAACGGTGACGTCATCGCCTGAGCGCGTCACCGGTGCATAAAGCTGAGCTTCTTCGAACATCGCTGCCTCCGGGGTGTCCGGACGTCGCACAGCGCGCCGTCGTACGGGTAGCCGTCGCTGGGGTGGCAGACCGACAGCCGTTGGGCCGGTTTTGGTAGTCCAGGAATCAGCTTGGCACAGTGCTCCAAGCTCCGTATGAGTGCCCATGACGGGTGTGTGTAGCAATGTGTTGAGCGATGTGCTCAGCATCGTGCCCGACGCCGCCGACAATTGATGCGAGCGAGCTGAGGAAGAATAATCCGATGAAGTAGAGCCCAGGCTCGGCAGTTATCCCAGGGTCGTGGAT
>JBKOZG010000009.1:0-3661 GCA_046725775.1 Actinomycetota bacterium
GTGCGAGTTCACGATCGACTTGCCCTGTGAGATGGGCAGCGCGTGGAACACTCCGGTCGGCCGCTGGCTGTAGGTTCGCAGCGCCTCGAAGAACGGCGTACGGTAACGGACCGCGACGCCGGCGAGGATCGTCAGATGCAACTCGAGGGCGCCCTCCCGGGCGTGGAACACCCGCCGGAAGTGATGGCTCACCCTGCCGGCCACCTCTTCCACGGCAATGTCGGTCATCAGGTAGAGGTCGACCTCGGGACGGAGCTGGGCAAGGCGCGGTGCCAGGATCTGTGCGCGTTCATCGGGGGAATGGTCCGCGAGATCGTCTGCCAGCGTTGCGTCGGCGAAGTTGGCGAGGTTGGTGAGGTCGCGTACCGCGGCATGAGCGAAGCGTCTCCTGATCACGCATGCCTCGATGTTCGCGTTGAGTCGCATAGCCACGGCTGCCTCGACGCCACTGCCGACGACGACCAAGTCATAGATGAAGGGATCTCCGGGCCGGCGCCAGGTATGCACCTCATCACGCAGGCGCTGCTCCTGTGCCGGCGACATGGTCTCAACGACGAGGACCTCGAAATAGGGCTGGCTGAATGGATCATGCTGGGAGCTGCTGACAATCAGATCCTCGCTGTCGTCGCGATGTTCACCCTGGGCGATGTCATCGAGGGAACCGGTGCGGTAGGACTCCGTGACGAGCGCGCGGTTGATCCGAGCTACCAGCCGTGCCAGGCGTTCCCAGGCTCCGGCGGCCGCAAGCTCCTGGACGACGCCGAAGGCCGCATGGCCCGGGAACGCCCAAAACTGCTCTAGCGGCGCCAATGCCGCGCACTCCGTGTGCACGGCATCGGTCATGCTGTGGTCGATCGGCTTCACCCGTCGCAGCGCGGTGACGATCCGCCCGGTCGCCTCCTCTAAACGTGACCACGAATCTGCCCGGAACTGCCACCAGCTGTTGTACGCGTCCGCGCCGGCTTGATCGACCATGATCAACTCCTAGTGCTCCGGGCCCCGAACCACCTTCTAGCGCGACACTAATCCGCGCCTTCGGTACTGATCAACACCGCTACGCTGTCTGCCGTGATCGTCAGCGCAGCGCGGTGGTTGGCATCACGCAATGCTTCGCGTACGCCTGCGAGTGATGCGCCCCCGCACGGTCCGGCGTGGACTCCGAGCTCATTCAGCCGATGCATTGCCGCGGTGGCCTGGTCGTCGGTGACTGCGACGCCGGCATCCAGCCCGTCGCGGATGGCGGGCCAGGCGACGGTTGACACGCTGCCGCAGTTCAGCCCAGCCATAATCGTGGGCTCAGAAGTGTCGACGCTGACCGGCCTACCAGCCGCCAGGCTCGAAGTAACGCAGGCCGCTGTGACTGGTTCGATTGCCAGCACCGCCGGGGGTTGTTCCAGCGCCGGATCGCGATAGTGCTGCAACGCGGCTTGGAGCAGCGATCCGACACCGGTGGGCACTGCGATTAGGTTCACCGTCGGCTCGTCGAGCTCAGCGGCGATCTCGTCGAACAGCGTCCCATAGCCTTCGACGATCCATTGGGGGATCTGTTCGTAGCCCTGCCATGCGGTGTCCTGGACGAGCAGGTCGTCGGGGCGGCCGGCGGTCGAACCCGCGGCGGCCCATACCGCTTCGTCGTAGATCAAGTCGGTTTGCACCACGTGAGCGCCTTCGCTGGTGATTGCCTCCACGGTTTGCTGAGCCGTTCCCGCGGGAACGTATATGCGGGCTGCGAGGCCGAGCAGCTCCGCCATTCGGCCTAGCGCGCGACCATGGTTCCCGTCCGTCGCAGTGACCAGTGTGACCGGCGCCGAACGTTCCCTTAGCTCGGTCAGGCTTCTCGCTGGCTCATCGAAGCCGCTGCGTTGGCTCAGCGCGCAATTCACCGCCCAGGAGGCACCCAGGATCTTGAAAGCCGCCAGTCCGAGACGGTCGGACTCATCCTTGACCAGTACAGCCCCGACCCCGAGCTCGGTCGCCAGCTCCGGAAGCTCCACGAGCGGCGTTGGTCGGTAGCCCGGCATCGAGGCGTGGAATTCCCTTGCCTTCCGTAGGGCCGGTAGGGACTTCCAGGTACGTGCCCCCGGTCGCGATGCCCAGGGCACGGATTGCGCTCACATTCCACGGTGAACGTCAGCGAGCTGGGCCGTCCGGACTGAAGGTTCTCGAGATGTTCGGTGAAGTTGAGCTGCTCGAACAATGATGTGCCACCTTGGATGGCAGCTCGGATCGTCCCTTCGCGTCGCTGAATCGCTTCGGCAGTCTCCAGGGCCGCGTCCAGCTCCGCGTCGCCGACAACAACAATCCCGTCGTCGTCCCCAACCAGGATGTCGTCGGCGTGGACCTCTACCTCTCCCAGACGTACTGGCCCCGGCGTGCTCGGAGGAAGGGTCGCCCCGGCGGCTCGGGGAGTTGTGCCGAGGGCGTAGATCGGCAGCGGCAGCTGGGCCAGGGTCACGGTGTCGCGGCACAGGCCGTAGATGACAATGCCGGCCATCTTGCGTCGCATGGCCTCGGAGGCGAAGAGCTCACCGAGCACGGCGTGGTCGGTGGTGCCGGCGTCTATCACCAAGATGTCGCCGGCTTCACATTGCTCCAGACCAGCAAGTACCGGCACGAGGTCGCCGGAGGCTGCGACCGTGACCGCCCGGCCGACCATGCGGACGCCATGGGTGTACGGGCGAAGCTCCCGCGGCAGGACTCGGAGTGCCTTGTTTGCGTCGGAGAGACTCGCGGCGTCGAGCTGCCACACCCGCGGCGGGATCGGCGGGCGGCCGGTCACCAGCTGCCCTGGCTTTCCCGTTTGATCTTGCGCCAGCCGCCTGCGCGATTGTTGGCGATGATCTGGCGGAACATCTCGCCGAGCGCGCCTGTGTTGATCTTCTCGTTCTGGCGGATCGATACCATGCGGGCGGTCTTATTGTCATGGCCGGCGGTGATGATGCCCTCGGGATCGGGAACGATCGCGCCGTCGTACAGGAAGACGTTGACGTGGTCCTTCGCGGCCAGCAGCGCGCAGATGTTGCCCCGGAGCACGAAGTACGGCTGCACCCGCCGCTTAATGGTCTCGACAACCTCCGGGTCCACGGCGTGGACCAGGTCGCGGACCTGCTGACAGATGTCCTGCTGCCAGGCCGGGAGCGCGTCGATGTACTCGTCGACCCGCGGATCCTTCGGATACGTCACCGCGCTTCTCCTTGATCAATAACCGACGTCATCGGCTCCTCCACCGGTCCATCTGTCGGAAACCTAGGTAAACCCAGGTTCCTGGCCCTCTGCCCACGTTGCAACATATGCGAAGCGTCAGGAAACTGTGCAGAGCGGAATGGCTGCCCGTGCCGCAATATGTTCGGGCCGATCCGCGGCGACTGGACCGACGACGAGTGGACGGGCTGGTGGGGCGATAACCCGCCGTATCACCATCCGACTTTTGTCCTCACCCATCACCCCGCGAATCGATCACCATGGAGGGCGGGACAGTCTTCCACTTCGTAACCGATGGCATCGAATCTGCGCTGGAGCGGGCGAACGAAGCGGCGGGCGGGCAGGACATCCGGCTTGGCGGCGGCGCCTCCGCGATCCAGCAGTATCTGCGTGCCGGGCTGGTCGACGAGATGCATCTGGCGTACGTGCCGCTGCTGCTGGGGAGTGGGGAGCGGCTCTT
>JBKOZG010000023.1:0-2698 GCA_046725775.1 Actinomycetota bacterium
CGACGACACTGCGCAGCCAGGTGAACGCATCGGCGGCAAGAGCGGCCTCGCCCTGGTCATCAAGATCATCAAATCGACTGAACTCGTGATAGACGGCGGCCTCGTCGCTCCCCTCGTGTACCAGAAATCCCCACAGGTAGATCCGGCCATTCGCTGAGCTCTCAATGTCCAGGTCGATCTCTACATCGGCCTGCGGCATGTCAATCGGTCCTGCGGTTTCACGGTCAAATGACGTGCCCTCCAGCAGCATCCGCGCCCTCCGTGCAGCCACCCTAATCCGGTCTTCGGCTCCGTCTCGATGGGTAACCTCGGGCAGGTACCACTCCATCAACTGATCAAGATCGGCATCTGCAAGGTCGGTGATGGTTGCGATGCCATGACGCCGCAGCGTCGCGATTTCCCGCATGTCGAGGGGGCCCTTGTCGATGCGCAAGCTGACATCATCGGGGTGAAGCTGGGGGAGGCAGTGCTCCCACCATTGGCAGCGGGGGCACTCCTTGTTGACAATTGGCTGGACCAGGAGCTCTGGATCCTGGTCCGGTCGACCGGTCTGTTGCTGCGCAACGGCAGCGATCTTGATCCGGAATGAGTGTTCGTAGTCATAACGCTCAAGGAAGCTGCGTAGCCGCCAACCCTCGGGGCTGCTGCGGGAGAAGGTGCGCACCTGCGGCTCAGCTAGATCGGCCCAGGCCAACACCGGTGCATCGAAAAGATCATCAGTCCCGACGACGCCGGCCAGCGCTAGCTCAGCGCCGAACCCGCAGGCTTCCAGCATCCGGTGATAGTGAGCCAGTTGGAGAAAGTCAGCCGCCCGGCTACCGATCCGTAGCTCGTACCCCGAGATGCCGAGCGCCGCTTCCGCTCGGGGATCGGTCAAGGTCGAGTAGCGCAGCACGTGCGGTTCTTCAGCGTCGTCTTCTGCCGGCCGCGATCGCGCGATGATCCTGTGCCACTTCACCTCCACTGGGTGGTAGGCAGGCGGGCGGTTGGCCCGATCGACGCTCCGGATCAGCAGATCAGGCGAGCCGACGCGGTGACCGGGAAGATCAACAGGCAGGCAGCCACCGATGATCACCTCAGCGCCGGAGCTCATGGCCCGGAGGCAAGCCTCGATCTGCACCTCGGACGTACTGGCGGCCAATGGCCGAAGATCGACAACCCGTCCGCGATAGGAGTCGAGTAGCTGGTCGAGGACTGCTGTTTCGAATTGCGCACCACCGTCAAAGAGCTCGGCAAGTCCGTCACTGGCCTCGATCGAAGCGCCAGCATCCGGCGTCTCCAAAATTACGGTCGGGTTGTAGGCATTCTGGGTCTTGACTGGGCAGCTGCGCGCGGCGTACGCGCCGAGCAAGATCGTCCCCGGCGGGGCTGCTACCGCTGTTGCGTCCATACTGATCAAGACCTGGCTCGATGTAGAGCGACGATTCCCCCGGATAGATTCCGCCATTCAACGTCTCGCCAGCCGCACTTCTCGATCATGGTCGCCAATCCCTGCTGGTCGGGCCAGGTCTGGATTGACTCGGCCAGGTATTCATACGCTGCGGGGCTGGAGGAAACCACTGATGCGATTCGGGGCAGGGCAGCGACCAAATAGCGGGAGTAAAGCGTGCGGAACGGTTGCCAGGTTGGCGTGGAGAACTCGCAGACCACGAGCGTGCCGCCAGGCTTGCTCACCCGCCGCATCTCGGTGAGGGCGGCTGCGGTGTCCTCGACGTTGCGGAGTCCGAAGGAGATGGTGACCGCGTCGAAGCTGGTGTCAGCGTACGGCAGCTGGAGCGCGTCGGCGGCGACAAAGCTCAAGCCAGGCCGCCGCTGCTTGCCAACCAGCAACATGCCGAAGGAGAGATCGGTCGCGATGACACTCGCACCGGCCTCGGCAATCGGCTCACTCGAGGTGCCGGTGCCCGCTGCCAAATCCAGGATCAGCTGTCCGGGTCGCGGCGCGACGGCCTCCACGACCTGTTTACGCCAGGCGCGGTCCTGGCCGAGAGAGAGCACATCGTTGGCTAGGTCGTAGCGTTCGGCCACCCGGTCGAACATCGCGGCGATGTCACCGCGCCGCTTGTCGAGCGTGGCGCGATCCAAACCTGCGGAGTCAGCGTCAGGCACACCGCAAGCCTCCCATGCCCCACCGACACTCGCCGCCTGTCAGACGAAGCAGAGACTCGACCGGAGTTCTTGCCAGGAAGGGGCAGAATCGCCTCCATGGCCAAACGCGCGACGATCCTCAAGGTCTCCGGCCTGCGCCGGGCATTCGGGCCGAACACCATCTTCGACAAGTTCAGCCTCGAGGTGCGCACCGGAGAGGCGATTGCACTCACGGGGCGCAACGGCGCCGGCAAATCCACCCTACTGCGCTGCCTGGTTGGCGCTGACCGTCCAGACGATGGCAACGTGCAGGTTTGCGGCAACGCCATGTCGGAGGCCTCGCCCGAGATCAGGCGCGACGTTGCCACGGTGATCGATGATCTTGACTTCTTTCCTGATCTGAGCGTCGTCGAGCATTTGGATCTGCTGGCGCGAGCGCACGGCATCGCTGAACCGGACGACGTGGTCGATGAGGTGCTGGAGGAAGTCCAGCTGGTTCCGCAGTCCGGCCAGCTACCAGGCACCTTGTCATCGGGGCAGCGCCGCCGGCTGGCACTGGCCACAGCATTCGTCCGTCCCCGCAAGCTGTTGATCTTGGACGAGCCGGAGC
>JBKOZG010000034.1:0-7175 GCA_046725775.1 Actinomycetota bacterium
GCTGGGAGGGACCTGGTCGGACGAGCACGCCGAGCAGCTGGTGGGCAACTCGCTGCTGGACTCGGGCTCCTACATCCTGAACGCCATCGGACGAGTGGATCTCAGCCCAGCGTGGGTCGTGGAACAGCTGCTCACCACCGTGCTGGACCACCTGCGGCAGCATCCGATCGTCTGGCGCCCCGGCGCGATCGAACTGCTCGAGTCCTTCGCTGCGGCGGGTGTTCCTTGTGCACTGGTATCGGCGTCATACCGAGTGCTCCTGGATGCCGCCCTGAGGCAACTCCCCGAGGGAACATTCCAGGTGTCTGTCGCCGGCGACGAGGTGAGCCGAGGCAAGCCACATCCTGAGCCGTACGAGAAGGCGTGTACGGCCCTGGGCGTGTCCGCTCAGCACTGCGTGGTGCTGGAAGATTCCGAGACGGGCTGCCGCGCCGGCAACGCCACCGGAGCGCTAGTGCTCGCAGTGCCCAATCGCGTTGAGATCCCGGATGCTCCACGGCGACTCCACGTTAGCTCCCTCGCTGATCTGGACGCGGCTGCCGTGGCGAGAATGCTGGAGCAGTTCAATGCGGGCTGATCATCTGCTGCGCTGGCTGCTCGCCGCAGCTGCCCTGCTATTGCTACTGAGCGCGTGCCGAATGCCTGGGGAGGAGCTGCCGACGCCGACACCCACCTCCCGCCCGACGCCGAGACCGTTCACGGTGATGTCCACAGACCAGATCCGCGTCACCGATCCAGCTGCCATCACAGATGCCGCCTCAACCGTGCTCTCGCTCAACGTTTTCCAGCGGCTGATGACGGCCGATCCCGGAGGCGATGTTCTTAAGCCGGACGCAGCACGGGACTGCCTGTTTACCTCCACAACCAGCTACACATGCACTCTCAATGAGGATCTGGCTTTCCACAATGGCCATCGGTTGACCTCCAGCGATGTGAAGTTCAGCATCGAGCGGGCAACACGGCTCAACGTCGCGGGCTCCTCAGCCGGGTCACTAGCCTCGCTTCGCAGGATCCAGACGCCAGACCAGAGGACGGTACGGTTCATGCTGAGCAGGCCCGACACCCAGTTTGGTTGGGCGCTGGCCTCTCCGGCGGCCTCGATTGTCGATGAGGAGATCTACGACGCGGATCGGGTGCGGGATCTGGATGACCCCATCGTCGGGTCGGGCCCCTTCGTGGTCAACAAATACACCGGAAACCAGCTGCAACTCAGCCGCTACGAGGACTATGTCGGACGTAACCCTGCCCAGCTTTCGGAGCTCGTCTACCGCAGCGTGGCCGACACACCAACGCTGGAGGACGCCATGAGTAAAGGCACCGTCGACGTTGTCTGGAGGGGTCTCGATGCACCCGCGGTCACTCGCCTCAGCCAACAAGTGGATCAAAACCCGAATAAGGAGACCGTCAACGGCTTTACGCAGGACGTCCTCGACGGCGCGCGGGTGCTGCAACTCGAGTGGTCGCCGACTTCACCCATGCGGTCGAGTAAGGAATTGCGGCAGGCAATAGCCGTTGCGCTGCAAAGGGACCGTACGTCGGATTCCATCGTGCCAGTAGGTGTGACAGGGCATACCTCCGCGTTCCCGACTGGCGGTAGGGCCGAGCCAAAGGTCACCTGGAAGAGGCGCGTCAACCTCACGCTCGGCTACGACGCGTCCACGCCCAACGGCCAGGACATTGCGTCCCAGATCCGCATCCGTTTGGAGGACACCGGAGGGCTGAGTGTCCAGCTCAAGCCGGGAGTGAGGGATGCCGACCTGAACCTTGTGGACCGGAAAGCTTGGACGGCCACAGCCCTGGCCTGGCTTCAGCCATATCTCGAAGCGCCGCTGCCGACCGTCGCGTCGACTGTCAGCACGATCGAAACCGGGTTTCGGGCCACTACGGAGCGTGATACCGCGACTCAGCAGCTGGCGGCGCTGCAGAAGCAGGCGGCCGTGGATCTGATCGTGCTGCCGATCAGCCAGTCCGATGAGCATGTCTACCTGCGGCGCGGGGTTGAGATGAACGACAGATCTTATGGTCCTGGCATGCAACTGGGACTCTTCGGTATCAGCAATGGCTGAGCAGCTCCAGTTGTCCGGCGTCCGGCTTGGACCGCTGCAGGTCGGTGAGCGGATTACCCTGACCGATGCAAAGGGACGGCGGCATTCAGTCGTGCTCACCATTGGTGGACAGTTCCACACAGCTAAGGGCGCCGTCAGTCACGACCACCTCATCTCGCGTCCTGAGGGGATCGTGGTGAGCTCGACAGGCGGCACGCAGTTCTTGGCGATGAGGCCGCTGCTCAGCGAATTCACCGTGAGCATGCCGCGCGGCGCGGCTGTTGTCTATCCCAAGGACGCCGCACAAATCCTGATGGCAACGGACATTTTTCCCGGCGCCCGGGTGCTGGAAGCCGGCGCCGGATCCGGTGCTTTGACCTGCAGCCTGCTGCGGGCGATCGGTCCAGGCGGTCGGTTGATCTCCTACGAGCGGCGTGAGGATTTCGCTGCGATCGCCCGGCGCAACGTCGAGAACTTCTTCGGGGCCAACCCACCCAACTGGGCTCTGCGCGTGGCTGATCTGCGCGAGTCGCTCACCGGAGATCCTCTGGACCGCGTGGTCTTGGACATGCTGAATCCCTGGGATTGCGTAACGGCTCTGGCCGAGGTGCTCGTTCCAGGCGGGGTGTTCTGCGCATATGTGGCGACCACCACCCAGCTCGCCGAGACGGTGGAGACCTTGCGCGTTCATAGCGGCTTCACCGAGCCGGAGGCGACCGAGTCGCTGGTCCGGGCCTGGCACGTTGAGGGGCTGGCGGTACGGCCGCGACACGATATGGTAGGGCACACCGGATTTGTGATCACAGCTCGGCGACTGGCACCAGGTTTCACAGCACCATTACGCAAGCGTCGCCCAGCGCGCGGCGCGTACGGAGACGATTACAAAGGACCGCGCAGCCAGCCCGGGTAGGGTCTTGACAGGAGGTGTGTCTTGACCGGACCTATCCACGATCGCGCTCCATCCGAGGACCGCGAATCCTTGATAGCCCAGATCGGTGCGCTCAGAGACGAGCTTGATCGGCTACGTGAGCGGGTCTCCACACACCCGCATGACATCGCAATGTTGGAACGGCGTCTGGCCGATGCCCGTTCTGATGCCCGGACCACCGCCGCCAACAACGAGCGCCTCGCAGCCACGCTACGGGAGGCTCGGGACCAAATAGTTTCCTTGAAGAATGAGGTTGACCGGCTCGCGCAGCCACCAGCCAGTTTCGCAGTCTTCCTCGCCGCACGTGAGGAGCACACCGCAGACATCTTTACTGCTGGTCGCAAGATGCGGGTCAGCGTGAGCCCGGATGTTGATCTTAACGCCTTGACGCCCGGTAAGGAGGTGATGGTCAACGAGGCGATGAACGTGGTGAGGGTCCTGGAATTCGACGAGGTCGGTGAGGTCGTGCTGCTCAAGGAGCTGCTCGAGGGCGGCGACCGGGCGCTGGTGATCGGGCATGGCGATGAGGAAAGCGTGGTCCGGCTCGCACATCGACTCCATGATCAACATCTGCGTTCCGGAGACTCATTGCTGATCGACCGACGGGTGCATTTCGCGTACGAGCGGATCCCGAAGCTTGATGTCGAGGAGCTGGTGCTGGAGGAGGTGCCTGACATTGACTATTCGGTTATCGGCGGTCTGGGCAACCAGATCGAGGCGATTCGAGATGCGGTCGAACTACCCTTCCTGCACAAGGAACTCTTTGCCGAGCACGAGCTCAAGGCACCGAAGGGAATCTTGCTCTACGGACCGCCGGGTTGTGGCAAAACCTTGATCGCGAAGGCTGTAGCGAACTCGCTGGCGAAGAAGGTCACCGAGCTGACGGGTGAGGAAGGTCGCAGCTTCTTTTTGAACATCAAGGGCCCTGAGCTACTGAACAAGTACGTCGGTGAGACCGAGCGGCACATCCGGCTGGTTTTCCAGCGTGCCCGCGACAAGGCAACCGATGGCATGCCGGTGATCGTCTTCTTCGATGAGATGGACTCGCTGTTCCGGACCCGTGGGTCTGGCGTGTCCTCCGATGTGGAGAACACCATCGTCCCCCAGCTGTTGAGTGAGATCGACGGTGTGGAAGGACTGGACAACGTGATCATCATCGGCGCCTCCAACCGTGAGGACATGATCGATCCGGCTATCCTGCGACCCGGCCGACTGGACGTGAAGATCAAGATCGAGCGACCTGATGCGGAAGCCGCGCGGGAGATCTTCAGCAAGTACCTGACTCGGACGCTGCCGCTGCACCCAGAGGATCTCGCGGAATTCGATCATGACACGCAAATGTGTGTGCAGGCCATGATCGACCGCACAGTCAGCCGGATGTATGAGGAGTCAGAGGAGAATCAGTTCCTGGAGGTCACCTACGCGGGCGGCGACAAGGAGGTCCTCTATTTCAAGGACTTCAACTCCGGGGCGATGATTCAAAACGTCGTGGACCGGGCCAAGAAGATGGCGATCAAGGACTTTCTGGAGACTGGCGTACGAGGCTTGCGGATTGGTCACCTGATGCAGGCCTGCTTGGATGAGTTCGCCGAGAACGAGGACCTGCCAAACACCACCAACCCTGACGACTGGGCGAAGATCTCTGGGAAGAAGGGCGAACGGATCGTCTTCATCCGGACGCTCATCTCCTCCAAGCAGGGCACCCAACCGGGCCGCTCCATCGACACGGTGTCCAACACCGGCCAGTATCTCTGAGCCCTTCCTAGCTCAGGAAACGCGGTGCGGCGTTCTCCCGGATGCATGGAGATCCCGTTTACGCTCTGGGTCCGCTGCGGCCTTGGCACGAGCGTGCTGGATTAGCTGGAGCCCGGCGCGCCAGCCGAGAAGAAGCAGCGCCAAGGAGCAGCTCGCCACGATGACGAACGACAGACTTACCCCGGCGCCGCTGAGCCGCCGGAGGGTCATGCCCACGACGACGGTGCCCATCCAAACCGCGACGCCCGATCTTAGCGAGTACGGGTGCCGCCAGGTCCGCCCCAGGAGGGTCCCGACCAGACACCCAGCGAGGAACGGCCAAGCCGTGTGCGCCACGCCCAGTAGGTCGGTCGCTTCCTGGTGGCTGCTGCGGCCGACGATCGCGAAGACCAGGATGCAGATCACGTCCACAGCAATCGCCGGAAGGATCTGCATGACCTCACACTACGCTGAGGCCATGGCCTCCACAGCCGATCGTGATGAGTCCGCTGCCGCGAGCTCGGAGCTGGCTGCCCGCTGGAACGCTCGGGTCATGGGCATCGAGACTGAGTACGGAATCAGCGCCCTAGCGCCGGGCACGTCTGCGCTGCCGGGTGGTTTCGGCAATGCGTTCGTGGAGGACGATCTGCATCCCATGCAGTTGTCCAACCATGTCGTCAAGGCCTACGGCGCCTCGGCAGCAGGCCAGCCAGCCGGCTGGGACTACGAGACCGAGACTCCACTGCGAGACATCCGCGGTTACGAGATTTCCCGCGCCGCCGCTCACCCGGACCAGCTGACTGACACCGATCTCGGCATGGCCAACGTCATCTTGACCAACGGTGCCCGGCTGTACGTCGACCATGCGCATCCGGAGTACTCAAGCCCTGAGGTGACGTGTGCCCTGGACGCTGTGCGGTACGACAAAGCCGGCGAGGCTGTGATGGCGATCGCTGCGCAGCGCGCCACACAGTCATTGGGACGCTCGGTCCGGCTCTACAAGAACAACACCGATGGCAAAGGCGCTTCGTACGGCACTCACGAGAACTACCTGCTGCAACGCAGCACACCCTTTGACCGGATTGTGACGCAATTCACGGCTTTCCTCGTCTCCCGGCAGGTGATCACTGGAGCCGGTCGCGTAGGTGTCGGTCAATCCAGCCAGACGCCCGGTTTCCAGATCAGCCAACGCGCGGATTTCTTCGAGGCTGAGGTGGGACTTGAGACCACGCTCAATAGGCCGATCATCAACACTCGGGACGAACCGCACGCCGACGCAAGCCGGCATCGCCGACTGCATGTGATTACTGGAGATGCCAACCTGTCGGAGATTTCGACCTACCTCAAGGTGGGTACCGCGTCTTGGGTGCTACGGGTCATAGAGGCCGGCGAGCTGGGCGTGGACGTTCGGCTGGATGGGCCAGTGGCGGCGATGCGGACAGTGAGCCACGACTTGCTGGTACGCGAACCCCTGTATCTCCTCGATGGGCCGAGCATGACAGCCCTGGACCTCCAGGAGGTGTACCTGGAGGCTTGCCGCAACCACTACGAGCGGATTGCCGGAGACCTCACCGAGACGGCCAGGATTGAGGCGAAGGACATATTCAGCCGCTGGCAGGATTGTGTTGATGTATTGCGCACCGACATTTACAGCCTCGCTGACCAGCTGGACTGGGTGGCCAAGCTCAAGCTGCTGGAGTCCTATCGGGCGCGCGACGCACTGAGCTGGTCCGCTCCGAAGCTGGCGCTGATCGACCTGCAGTACGCCGATGTCGACCCGCGCCGCAGCCTCTACCAGGCGCTGTTGACCAACGGAAAAATGCGGCGGCTCGTCACCGATGAGGACATCGAGCGGGCCCGCACCTCGCCACCTGATGACACGCGGGCCTACTTCCGTGGCCGGGTCATGGAGAAGTTTGGGTCCTCGGTGGTCGCGGCATCTTGGGATTCGGTGATATTCGACGTTCCCGGCCGTCCTGCGCTGCAGCGGCTGCCGCTGCTGGATCCGTTGCGAGGCACGCGGGAACAGGTTGGCCAGATGATCGAGGAATGCAATTCCGTCACCGAGCTGTTCGCAGCCCTGGGTCGATAGCCGACCTCGCAGGTACACGCTGGGAAAGTAATGGCCTTGTCGGCGGTGTTCGTTACGCTTGAGGCCAGTACAGACGGGAGCAGGCATGGCTGAGTCAGAGCAGAGCCAACGTAAGGCACGGCGAGCCGACGATCGTGAGGTCGAGGAGCTGGCGCCTGCTGACACGGCGCATAAGGCGGAACTGGACTCAGAGGTGGACTCGCTGCTGGACGAAATAGACGACGTTCTCGAGGTCAATGCGGAGGAGTTCGTGCGCTCGTTCGTCCAGAAGGGCGGCCAGTGAACGCCGGACGACAAGTAGTTGAACTGACCTCAGAGTTTTTTCGTATCGGGTCTTCTTCCTTTACTGACTTTGCCTCACGAGTGGCCCCTGACG
>JBKOZG010000167.1:0-8252 GCA_046725775.1 Actinomycetota bacterium
CCGCTGTTCGCCCAGGCATAGATGCCGCCGTCGAGGTTGACCGCCTCACGACCTTGGGCATTGAGGAATTGGGCCACGCGAGCTGAACGGGCACCGACGGCGCACACGCAGACGACTCGATCGTCCACCTCGTCCATGCGCGGCATCAGCTGGTCCATCGGGATGTGCACTGAGCCGGCGATCCGACCGCCGGCCCATTCGTCGTCGGTACGGATGTCAAGCAGCATCCAGCCTTCGGCAAGCCGCGCGGCGACGTCTGCGGGCCGAACGGTTGCCACCTCGTTCGCAAACACATGCTCACCCTAGCCGGGTGGCCTCATCGAGTCGTTTCTCGCAGCCCAGACGTACTCAGCGTCGCCCGACGAACGTCATAGCCTCGGCCACCAGCTCCCGGCAGGCTTCGTCGTCGACGCTCAAGGCAACCCACTCCTTCATCGGTTTGCCCTTCCCGGCGTCGAACGGCAACCCGCCGCCGGAAGAGATCAGCTCCGCCACTCGTCCGGCGGGGAGCTTGACGACGAGCTGGTCGTTGACCAGCATTGCGAAGATCGACTTGTGGATCTTGATGGCGTTCGACCCGAACCCACTGCCACCCTCGGGTACGGTTACCCCGCTGACAGCGGCGTACTCCTCGCACAGCGACTCGAACAACGCTGCATGACTATGGTTGCCGGACATCATCTATTTCAACAGCTTGGAGAGCCGCCGATCGGCAAGTTTCTTTCCGCCGGTCTGGCAGGTCGGACAGTACTGCAGCGAAGAGTCTGCAAAGGACACCTCGGCGATGGTGTCGCCGCAGACATCGCACTTCTCCCCGGCACGCCCATGCACCCGCAAGCCTGATTTCTTCTCGCCTTTCAGATCCTTGGCTGCCAGCCCATCGGCACGTTGAATCGCATCGGTGAGCTCGTCCTTGATCGCCGCGAAGAGCGTGCTGAGCTCCGCTTCGGTGAGCGAGTTTGATGGCTTGAACGGGCTTAGCTTGGCCGCATGCAGGATCTCATCGGAGTACGCGTTACCAATTCCGGCGATCGTCCGCTGATCTTTGAGAACTCCCTTCAACTGGGCCCGTCCAGCCTTGGCAAGCAGATCGGCGAGTGCGGGCTGATCGAACTCCTCGGTCAGTGGATCTGGACCCAAGGTCGCGACCATAGGGATCGAAAGCGGATCAGTGACCACATAGACGGCGAGCTTGCGCTGTGTGCCAGCTTCGGTGAGGTCGAACCCCGATGAGTCGTCCAGCCGTACCCGCAACGCAAGCGGACCCTTTCCCGGCTTCGGTGGTGCATCAGGAAGAGAGTCGCGCCAACGCAGCCAACCGGCTCGTGCCAGATGGAAGACCAAGTGCAGCCCTTGGGCGGAGACGTCTGCGAACTTGCCTCGTCTTGCCACTGACTCGATTTCCAAGCCGTGCAGCGCAGACAGCGGTGGATCGTAGGTCTTGAGTGCGCTGAAGGCGACGAGATCGATGCGAGCAATGGTGCGCCCGACACACTTCTCGGTCAGGAACCGCGCGAGCGACTCCACCTCCGGCATTTCAGGCATGCGCCCATTATGAACGTGCGGGGTTGGCGCTAGACCAGTCCGGCGGCGGCAGCTGGAGGGCAACCGCCAGCAGGCGGAGATACTCGGGTCGCGGCAGCTCCACCGCCCCAAGCGATGCCAGATGGCGGGTCTGCCACTGCACGTCGAGCAGTCGATCCTCCACACCGGCTCGCCGGAGCAGCTCGACCAGTGCCACCAGCGCAACTTTGGACGCATCCCGCCCGATATCGGGGCGATAGAACATGGACTCGCCCGCAAACAGGCCGCCGATACTCACCCCATAGAGGCCACCGGCCAGTTCCCCGCCGGGCGTCCATGCTTCTACCGTGTGCACGACACCACGCTTGAATAGCCGCCGGTAGACCCGGCGGATGTCGCGGTTGATCCATCCGCTCGGCCGGCGCCGGTCGGCGCAGCCGTCCAGCACGTCGTCGAATGCCGTGTCGATCCGGATCCCGTAGCGCCGGATGGATTTGCGCAGTGAGCGGCTGACCTCCAGACCGTCCAACGGGATGATGGCGCGCTGCAGCGGTGAGTACCAGCCCATCAGACCGGGCTGCGCGGGCATCGGGAAGGCGCCACACTCGTACGCCGCCACAGCGAGCTCTTCGTTGAAGATCCGTGACACTCCAATGAGGTCGTCCTGCCGCCACAGATCCGGCGATCCGAACGGCGACTCCATTTCCGCATACTCCCACTCGGGCTAAACATCGGCTAAGGGCCGGCTCGGGGTTCTCCCCGGGTAACGATCATGCAGCTGCCGCAGGTGGCCACGTACGCTGGTGGTCACTGCCCCACCGGGCAGCTGAACGCATCGGGCGAAAGATCCCGACGCAGACTGTTTGGAGGCGTGATGGCGTCAGCGCAGGAGGTGGGCCGGCGGATCGCCACCGTGATTTCTCCTGTGGCGAATCTCGTCACCGCGCAAGGGGCCGGAGGCGCGCTGCGCCAGGTAATCGAAATCGCCATCGATGGTTACGGGCGACTGCCCAGCGCAAAGGCCGCAGCGGCACGCCACCTGCAGCGGCAGGCCGGCTCGGCCGATGAAGCGATCTCCTCGATCATCGATCACCATGTACGCCTTGCCTCCGCCCAAGGTTTCGTGACCAACATCGGCGGCTTGGCCACGCTTCCGGTAGCCATCCCCGCCAACATCACCGGCGTCGCGACCGTGCAGGTCCGCATGGTCGCCGCGATTGCGCACCTGCGTGGCTACGACCTCAATGACAACCGGGTGCGCACCGCCCTCGTGATGTGTCTGATGGGCGGCGAGCAGGTCGCCAAACATATTGCACAAGGAACGTTGCCGACTTCGCCTTTGGCGGTGGCAACCGCACCAGTTTTCGATCCCGAACTCGACCGGCTCGTGACGGAGGAGGTGCTCGCCGACCTCGCAGCTCGCATCGGCGGAAAGAACGTCGCGCTCGCGATCGTGAAGCGGGTTCCGCTGATGGGCGGCGGCGTCAGCGCCGTCATGGATGGCGTGGCCACGTACCAGATCGGCCGCTACGCGACTGGTGAATTAGTGCGGCGCCGCGCCCTCGTGAAGAACTGAGGCTCCAGGCGCCTGCGGCGAGCTTCATCTATATGCGTCGGCTGCAACGGCCCAAAGGCTCCCCCTCAAGATCTTTAGTGAACCCACGACTTCGGGACAACCTCCGGAATCGGCCGTTTGCGCTGGATTCCCCGGCCCTGCCGTATCCCGCGGATTCCCTTACCCAGCCAAGGCGCCACATAGTGCCTGGCCCAATCGATGTCGCCCATCAGCTTCTCGCGGCCCCTCCGCATCGCTGGCTCGCCCTCGAGCGCAGCCCAGCCCTCGTCGAAGCCCTCGATGCCCAGTCGCCAGGCTAGAGCGGCAGCGACGGTCTGGTGGCCGAGCTCGTTGCCGTGCAGATGATCCTCGAACCACAGCCGGGGATCCTCGGCCACCACTGCATATTGCTCGAAGTCCATGACCAGGACATCGTGGTTCGCGGCCTCGCTTCGGATGATGCGGTTGAGCCTTGCGGCACGCTCCCGCCAATATCTGCCGAGTGGGTTGATAGTCGTAGGATCCGGCATGGTGAAGGTGAGAACCGTGGTGCCCTGGCGGCGCGCCTGGCCGAAGATGATCACGTAATCGGCACGAATCGCGTCGAAGTTGCATGGGCCCGCAATGATGTCGTTGACACCGCCGAATACGGTGAGCAAATCAGGTTGCATGGCTAGTGCGTCGTCGAGCTGGCCGATCCGGATCTCTCGCATCCGCAGTCCGCGGATGGCGAGGTTCGCATACTCTAAAGGCTCATCCTGACCATCGGCGATGTGTTGCGCCAGCCGATCCGCCCAGCCTCGGTAGCCACCCTTACCGTCTGGGTCTTCCAGTCCTTCAGTACTGGAGTCGCCGATCGCCACGTAGCGACGAAATGTTGCCACAAACCAATCTTGGCGCCGCTGGTCAAGATCATCCAGCTCCCATCGCATCGCCCCGGCCGGATGGCAGGACTTACGATCAGGAAGCGCGCTGCGAGTGTCGGAAAATCGCGCACCGCCGTGCTGAGGAGGGAGGGAGCCGAGGCGCTTTTGCTCGGCGACCGACGACGAAGTAGGCGGATTCCACGCGCGATTGCACGAGCAGCGCACAATCAAAACGCGCTGCGAGTGTCGGAAAATCGCGCATCGCCGTGCTGAGGAGGGAGGGAGCCGAGGCGCTTTTGCTCGGCGACCGACGACGAAGTAGGCGGATTCCACGCGCGATTGCACGAGCAGCGCACAATCAAAGAGGTGAGGCATGCCGGCGACCCACGATGAGGAGTACGCCGCCGTGGTCGACCGAGAGCGTCCGGTCATTCAGGCCACGGCCTACCTCCTCACGGGTGATCCGGTCCGGGCTGAGCGGCTCGTCCAACTGGTCTTCGCACAGCTGTACGGGCGGTTGCCCACCGTACGGCATCCTCGCGTCGAGGCGCTCCAAGTGCTGGTACGGGCCGCCCGTGGACCCGTCAGGCTGACCTGGGAACACCGGAAGCGCTTTGAGCTGATGGACGGGCCTCCGCCTGTGCCCGCTGCCGCGCCGATCGTCGCAGACCTTGGCAGGCTCAGCTACGAACAGCGGGTTGCCATCGTCATGGACATTTACGCGGGATTGTCCAGCGGCCAGATCGCTGAGATTCTCCAGCGCCCGGTCGACGCAGTGCTCCTGCTTGTGCAGCAGGCGCGGGTGGCACTTGCCGCCGGACATCAGCAGCGTACGAGTGACGAGACGCTCGCCCGGCAACTCAGCGCTGCCATCCCGTACGACCTTCTCAACTCCAGCGGGAGCACTGATGACTTGGCCCACGGCCGCCAGCTCGTCCACCGACGCTGGCTGCGGCGAGGCTCGGCAGCGGTTGTCGCGGTGCTCTTGATCGTCGTCGCCGCTGGGGTGTTACTCCCGACGCGTCGACCAGTCCGACCGGTGGGATCGGTCCCGCAGGTGCAATCCTCAGTGCCCATATCCACACCGCAGGCGAGCTGCGATCCGGCCACCACCCCGGCCTGCCGCTCAACGATCTTGTTCAAATGGCGGTCCGAAATGGCTGAGGTTGCTTCATCCTATCTAGATCCCAGCGGGGAGTACTTCAGCGGATTCGGGTACTACTACAACAACCGCTACGACATGTCTAGCTTCTGGTCAGGCCAGGGCGGTGCGCTCGGGCTCGAGATGTTCCGGCTCGACAAGGGCGCGACGGAGCTGTATCTCCAAGTGGCCACCAGTCGGAAGTTCGCCGTGCGCTGCGGTGCCACTACCGGCCAACAGTGTTTCGGCTTCCGGTTCATGGACGGCAATTCCTACCTGATGACCGACTCAACGCTGCAGCGGCATGGCATCGAGGTTCAGTACAGCCCCAGTGGCCACGAGGTGGTTACCGTGATCGCCCGCAACACCCAGCGCGGTCAGATGCTAGAGATCAGCCGCGGCGATCTGATCAAACTCGTACAGGACGAACGGCTTCACTTGCCCAGGCGCTAAACAACCTGTAACTTCTCAGGCCGCTAGATCAATCGAGCCGTTGTGATGATCGTCGGGCTTGAGCGGGGTCGGTGCCGGCGTATCGGATTCGTCCTTGTCGCGGCCACGTGGATAGTCGAGCAGGGCGGGAATGATCGCCAGCATCACGATCACGACGACGCCGACAACGGCAATCACCGTGATCAAGAGCTGGATGATGGTCATGGTGCAATGATGGCGCGCCGAACTGTGAAAAGCATCTACTGAGCTCGGCAATCCCTTAATCATTGAGGCGGCCGCAACGGTTCCCTCGCCACTGTCAACTCGTCAGAATGGCGGGATGAACGCCTGGACCGTACATCAACCAGGGCCGATCGAGAGTGAGCCGTTGCGGCGTGTGGAACGCAGGGTGCCCGCACCGCTTGCCAGCCAAATTCGCGTCAAGATCAACTGTTGCGGCGTCTGCCGCACCGATCTGCACTTAGCCGAGGGGGACTTGGCACCCAAGCATCCCAACATCACACCTGGCCACGAGGTAGTCGGCGTTGTCGAAGCCCTCGGGGACGGCGTGAGCCGGTTTGCGCTGGGTGACCGGGTCGGCGTCGCTTGGCTCGGAGCCACCGATGGCAGCTGCAAATTCTGTCGCCGCGGCGGCGAAAATCTGTGCATCGCGCCGACCTTCACCGGCTGGGATAGTGATGGCGGCTACGCAGACTTCTGCCTCGTCGACGAGGCATTCGGGTACGCGCTTCCAGCCGCTATCGACGATCAGCACGTGGCTCCGCTGCTGTGTGCCGGCATCATCGGCTACCGGGCGCTGATCTGCGCGGCGGTTCCGCCCGGTGGCTCGCTAGGTATCTATGGCTTCGGTGGCAGCGCCCACCTCACCGCACAGGTGGCTCTGGCACAGGGCCTGCGCGTCCACGTCCTGACTCGGGGCGAAGCCAACCGGAAACTGGCGACTGAGCTCGGCGCTGACTCTGTCGGCGACGCCCACGATGCGCCGCCTGAGCTGCTGGATGGGGCGATCTTGTTCGCTCCGGCCGGCGACCTCGTGCCAACTGCGTTGCGAGCGCTGGATCGGGGCGCGACGCTCGCCGTCGCCGGCATCTGGTTGTCCGATATCCCCGCACTCAGCTATGAGGACACGCTTTTCCAGGAGCGGAAGCTTCGGTCCGTGACGGCGAATACCCGTGCTGACGGCGAGACCTTCCTACGGCTGGCGGAGCGGCTCGGCGTACGCGCCACAACCGTGTCCTATCCGATGAGCGAGGCGCCGCAGGCACTGGCAGATCTCAAACATGGGCGATTCAGCGGGGCTGCTGTGCTGCACAATTGAAGAACTTCCCTATCCCACAAGATCACGAACCGCCCGGATTTCTGGTGGGCCGACGCGGCAGCAGCCACCGACGAGGCGCGCGCCGCCTCTGATCCAGCTCTCGACATCCTCGGCATTGAACCTCACTGGGCCAACCCAGCTCCGAGTTGGTGCGTCCCAGCGCTCGCCGCTGTTGGGATAGACAACGACCGGCTTGCCGCTGGATTCGCTGGCGATGCAGACCAGCGCGTACGCGTCGGACGGGTCGATGCAATTGACTCCGACCGCGATGATCTCCTCGACATCGCGGGCGAGCGAGAACGCCTCGGCCGCCGGCTCCCCGGCTCGGGTCCGGTTCCCGTCGCAGGTGATCGATAACCAGCACTGCTGCAAGCTGCCGTCAATCTCGGCGAGCAGCGCCTCCACCTCAGCAAGGCATGGAATGGTTTCCAGGGCGAGGATGTCGACGCCTGCTTCGGCAAGCAGCTCGATTCTGGGGCGATGCCAGGTTCGGAGCTCCTCGATCGTGAGGTCATAGGCGCCCCGGTACTCCGAACCGTCGGCCAGCACCGCACCGTACGGTCCAACAGAGCCGGCGATCCAGCGATCGTTGCCGTCTTCGAAACTCGCCCGCGCCTGCCCCGCGAGCCTTATGCTACGGCGGATCAGCTGCTCGGCTTCGGCTTGGCCGATACCGGCGTGGGCGAACCCGCCTATCGAGGCCTGATATGACGCCGTGGTCACGACCTGAGCACCGGCGGCGAAATAGGCCAGATGGGCTCGAACAATCGCGTCCGGATCATCATGGAGCAGCCGTGCCGACCATAGCGCGGAGTCAAGGTCGTGACCCTGGGATTCCAGCTCGGTCGCCAGGCCGCCGTCGAGCACGACCGGCCCGATCTTCAGCGCATCGGCGAGGCTGGTGTTCACCCACCCAACGTAGTCAGGTCTGCCCAAGCGCCATGACAGGTCGCTCCGCTATCGTCAGAAACCTGGGTTAACCCAGGTTCCCTACGCCTCACACACTCGGCAACCTGTGCAATGCGCCAGAGACCTATGTTTACACAGGTTTCTGACCAGCAGACGAGGACGCCGAACCAGCGTTCTGCTCGTCGCGGAACTGGAGCCAGTCGCGGGTCAGAGCAAGATCGAAACCAGAGCTGCCGTCGGTGCTGATGGTGATCAGCCGCTCGCCGGTGGCCACCAGCTGCTCGCCGAGTTGTTCGGGGCCACGGCGCGCGGAGGTCGAGCGCTCGATCTCGCCGGGATCGCGTCCGAGCTTGGCGCACCATTCGTCGAGGATGTGGTTCTTGCGAGCCAGCGTCTCGATGTCTCCGAACCCATGCCAGATGTTCGCGTACTCGGCCGCCAGGCGGAGTGTCTTCCGCTCGCCGCCACCGCCGATCAGGATGGGGA
>JBKOZG010000011.1:0-10913 GCA_046725775.1 Actinomycetota bacterium
GGATAAGGTCATCCACCAAGCCAGCCATGAAGGCTTCGTCCTCTTCAAATTGACGCTGTGCGCTGATCTTGACCCGGGTTTGGATCCGCGGCTGCCGGAGCCGCGCCTGCGACTCGTCGAGCACTCGGACCATCGCCTGCACGAATGGGTGCGGCGTCTCGCGATAGAACGAATTGAACCGATATCCGAATCCACACAATGCGATCGTGTCGAGCGTCAGCCGAGTCATGTCGGCCGGGACATCGACCTCCTCACCAGGATTGAGCCGATCCCACTTGCCCATCAGCTGATCCGCGATGTCAATCAGTGCCGGCATATAGTCCCGCATCGCCTGCATGCTGAAAGGCGCCATCAATATGCCGTGTGCGCGGGCCCACATCGGGTCATCGGTCTCGGCTGTGAACAGGCCAGCATCAACTGGGCCCTCGGCCAAGATCGACAAGCCCGCAGTGATGACCTTGTCGAAGCGAGCGTCGTCGCATATCTCCGAAACCAGGTCGGCGCCCGACACCACAACCGAGATGCCACGAGGTGTGGTCAGCTTGAAGATCGGCCCGTACTCGCGAGCAAGGGACATCAGGCTTTCGATCGGCTGCGCCAGATCGATGGCCCGCACGTTGCCAAGAATCGGCAAGCCCCTAGGACCAGGGAAATCATCAGGTGCAAGGGGTTCGCTCACGAGGATGTCACGGCTGCCGCGACCGACTCCTTATATCTGCTTTGCCGAGCCTCACGCCCGCGGGCCCCCGTGATGGAACAGTGTCACGTGCCGCGCTGGCGGAGCATCACCCGCCTGGAGTGAAGCTCGGACCAGGGCTCTGGGCGAGGAGTCTTAGACGGTGACGTCGACCGTTCGACGACTGCTGATCGCAACGAGTGCGGCCGCGATCAAGAGCAGCGCCGCCAGGGTTAGCATCAGGCCGGTGAACCCGAGCGGGAGCTGTGCAACCAGCGGACCACACGAGGCTCCTGCGAACACGTACAAGCCGTTGAGGGAGAGTGCCCCGGCGCGGGATTTGCCGCCGCGGTTGCCGACTGTCGCGATCACTGCGGGCACAATCGTGGCAATGCCAAGGACGAATAGCACGCTGGCCATCACGAGGAGCCACAGCGCGGCAGTCGAGATGGCCTCCGCTGCAAGCCCTGCCGCCGCGAGCAGGTAGCCGAACACTGCGACGCGGGTGGTCCCTAGACGACCAACCAACCAACCGGCGAGCGGTGCCAACAATATGGCCGGAAGTCCCGCGAGGCGCACATAAAGCACGCTGATATCGCCGAGTCCAAACTGGTCTTGCAAGATTGGACCAAGAGCGGCGTACATGGCAACGAAGCTCAATAGCACGGGGAACGCAGCGACGTTGATCAGCGTCAGCTCACGCCGGACCGCCATTGCGGCGAGCTCCCTGAACTTCTCACCCAGGCTCACCGAGTCTCCTCTGCGCGGCGGCTCGAGCAAGACCGTGGCAATAGCGATGGCGGCAATGACGAATGCCGGTGCGGCCAGGCCGAACACCCAACGCCAGCCGAGAGCTTCCGCAACCGCCTGCGCATAGACCTGACCGAGAATGCCCGCCGACAGGAAGGCGGTCGACATCGCGCCGATTCCGGTGGGCCGCCACCGCGGCGGCAGCGCCTCGCCGACGTAGGCCAAGGCCACGGTGGAGAAGCTCGCCGCGAAGAGACCCTGGATGGTTCGCAGCGCCGCCACCATCGGCAGCGAGGAGGCCGCCGCCAAGCCTGCAGTGGCCACTGCCAGCACCGCCATCCCCGGGACCAGGACTGGCTTGCGTCCGTAGCGGTCGGACAGCGGCCCAAAGATCAGAAATCCCAGCCCGTAAGCCAACGCATACGTCGTGCCTACAGCTGCTGCTGCGGCCTCCCGACTGACTCCAAGGACCTCGCGGATTACTGGTGCGAGAGTGATTGCCAAATAGAGCTGAGCCAGCACCAACAATGCGCAGCTGACCAGGACAGCCAGCGGGGCGATGACCGGCGCTTGCTCGCTGCCGGCCACCTTGCGCGCATGTGGTGTCATAAACCCCCTTCACGATCATCCCAGCATGACCGAGGGGCCACACTGGGGATGTGCAGGGTGAAACCAATGTCTTCGGCGGCGAACTGCAAGCCTGCGGCGCGGACCCAATGACCGGCTTCTATCGCGATGGTTGCTGCACCTCCGGACCAGACGAGGCAGCTCATCTGGTGTGCGCCGTGGTAACAGCGGAATTCCTCGAGCAACAGCAGAGCATCGGCAATGACCTGATTACGCCGGTGCCCGAGTACGACTTTCCGGGTCTGCAACCCGGTGATCGCTGGTGTGTGGTTGCGCAACGTTGGCTTCAGGCTCACGACGCCGGGCTGGCTCCACCTGTGGTACTGGCCTCCACCAATGCCCGAGCGCTAGAGGTGATGGACCTGGCTTTATTGCAGCGGTACGCGGTTGACGTCCCGGAGGACCTCAGCTCCCTGGAGTGACCCCGTTTCAGGTTGAGCCGGCGGCCCCGCCCATGCCGGCGTCGCGGGCGCGGATGATGGCTCCGGATCGGTCGGTCACATGCAGCTTGGTGATGATGTTGGAGACGTGATTGCGCACCGTCTTGCTGCTCACGCCGAGGCGGCGGGCCACTGCTGCGTTGTCACGGCCGGCCGCAAGAAGTCCCAGCACCTCGTGCTCGCGCTCGGTGAGTTGCGGGAACGGCGACGATGCAGCAGTACGGCTGAAGTGGCTAAGCATTCGAGCCGCGATCCCCGCGCCGAAGAGCGCCTCGCCGCGAGCGACCGCGCGGATCGCCGCAACAATCTCCTCCGGCGCTGATCCCTTGAGTGTGTAGCCGTACGCGCCGGCGCGGAGCGCGGCGAGCACGTTCTCGTCGTCGTCGTACATGGTGAGAATGAGCGCACGCGTCGCCAGCCCTGCCGCCCGCAGCTGTCCGCAGACCCACAACCCGTCGCCGTCGGGCATGTTGAGGTCGAGCACGGCGACATCGGGCTGGTGTTCGGTCGCTGCCTTTACGGCGTCTCGGCCCGTGGCAGCGACCGACATCACGGTGATGTCGTCCTCGGCGTCAAAGACGGCGCGCAGCCCGCTGAGGAACACCGGATGATCATCAGCGAGGATCAGCTTGATCAACTGGCCCTCCCAGACTCAGGGGCAATCTCGCGGCCACCACTGTTCCACCTTCCGGAGGCGACCTTACGGTCAACGTGCCGCCCACCTCGGCGGATCGCTCCCGCATCGATCGCAGCCCAACCCCGGGCGTACGGCCCGGCTTTAGGCCACCACCATCATCACGTACCGACAGCTCGACGGCGTCGTCAGTGATCAAGATCGACACGGAGCAGCGGGTCCCACCGCCGTGCCGTACGGCGTTCGTCATCGCCTCTACCGCGATCCGGTAGGCGGCAGTCTCGATTGCCGCCGGCAGCGAGCCGGGCGGATTCGACCCGGTGACGTCAATCTCCATCTCGCCGCCCAGAGCCGCCGCCCGCGACCGCACAGCTCCGAGCAGGCCGAGTTCGTCGAGCGCCGGCGGCCGCAGCGCTTCGACGAGTCGTCGTACGTCGGCAAGGCTGGTAGTGACCTCGGTATCGATTTCGCCGAGCAGCCCACGGGCCGCCGACTCCGGCGGGATCTGGCGCGCCGCCAGCCCTGCCTTGAGACGGATGGCCGCCAGCGTCGGTCCCAGTCCGTCGTGGAGATCACGCCGCAGCCGGCGCCGCTCGTCCTCCCGCAAGGCGACAACCTCCGCACGGGACCGGAGCAAATCCTCGTGCAGCCGTACGGCCTGTACGGCAGGACCTACCTCGCGGGCAAGCGAGCGGACGAGCTCCAGATCAGCCGGCTCCAGCTGGTCGTCGCGACCACGCTCGGACACCCGCAGCCGGCCGACCGTTTCGCCGTGATGCGTGAGTGTTTCGGAGTGGACATTTCCCACCGGCGCACCGTGTTCGGCAGCAAGCCGAAACTCGCCCGTCCCGTCGGCGAGGTCGATTGCGACGTACGGCAGCCGCAGCGACTGCGCCACAGTCTCCACCACAACGGGCAACACCTCGCCCGGCAACATGACCGCCTGCATCCTCGTCCCGAGCCGCGCCAGCACTCCCGCCGGGTCGTCGCGGTCGCCGTACATCAGCCGGTTCACGGTGCGCTGGGCAACGTTGCGCAACGGTGCTAGGGCAAGGGCGGCCGCCGCCGCGGCAATGGCGGCGGCGACCGTTCCAGAGAGGCGAAGCCCGCTGACCAGCACCGCAACGAGCGCCGCGTACCCGGCCACGAGGATGGCGACCAAGGAAACATAGACCAGGGACCGGTTGGCAAGCCGCTCGATGTCGAACAGCTGGTGCCGGCGCAGCGCAACCGCGATCCCTAGCACGAATGGCAGCCCCGACAGGCCGATCGCGCCGGAGGGGAGCAACTGCTGGCCCGTAATCAGCTGTGGCAGATGCCACCCGGCGAGGCCGAGCACACCGGCCGCAATACTGCCTCCCGCAAGCCATCGCAGCCGGCTCCGGGTCAGCGGATCGCGACTCCGCCGGTACGCCACGATGCCCAGCACTGCGCCTGTCACCAGCGTCGCCGCGACCACTGCGGTCTGGCCCGCATAGACGAGATCGAACCAGCGCAGGGCATTGGGGACGAACAACGCGACCGCTGCCATCCACGTCAGCATCAGCGCAAGGGAAGCGGTGTAAGCCGAAGCGAGCACAGCTCGTCTGGGTCGAAGGGCCGGATCGTCTCGCGGCAGCTGGAGCCCGAAGACCAGCGCAGGCCCCCAAGCAAACGAGTAGATGCCGATCACGCACAAGTTGTACATCCAGAGCACCGGTCCGCCTGTCGCCAGAGCGAGCGCGGGAATGCCTGCCGCAAACGCGAGAGTGCTGCCAAGCAGGCCAGCTCCCGCGAGCAGCAGCGGGGTGGTCGACGGCTCCTCGGGTCGCCGCAGGAACAATGCGGTCGCCAGTGCGGCCAGCGCGAAGACGAAGATCAGGTTCCCCCACCCGGCCACCACCAGCGGGTACGGATCTGTACGGTCGACGCGGACCGTTACCTGGGTGGCGCCGTCCCGCACTACGTCGTACGCGATCTCGTCCCCCAGCTGCGGGCGGGCAAGGCCGCCCAGCCCATCGGCGAGGCGATGTCCGGCGATCTCGATCACGACATCGCCATTCTGGAGCCCGGAACCGCCAACGGGGCTGGGTACCTCGACGACCACGCCATCAACCCGATAGGACGAGACGACCGTGCCATCAGCCGGTGCATCGAGTCGCACCGCGACAGCGATCACACCGAGCAGCACCACCACGACCGCCACAATCGCGGGTGCACGGCGAGCGAGCTTCGACGGCCAGACGTGGTGGCGCTGGGTTGCCTTCACCGAGGCCGACGCACTCACGACCCAATTCTGGTGGTGCCCGCGCTCATGATCGATAGCAGGAGTGCTGATCTCAAGAATCCCGGTCGGAACGGGACATCGTCCCGTGACAGTAGGACACCTCCCCCCCGAGCCTGGCGGCATGCTGACCGAGACCTATCCTGCGCAGCAGCGGACCACCGGTCCGGTGCTGTGGGCGTTGACCTCCGGCATCACCGGGATGGTGGCGAACGTGCTGCTCGTGTTGTTCTTCCTGCTGGGCCAGCCATTCGAGGTCGACGGTCCATTGGCCGCGGCGGGCCAGGACTTCATGTGGCTTGGCAGCGCCAATGATGTGGTGATCATCGTGCAGTTCCTGACGTTCATCCCGGTCGCGCTGGCATTGCGCAGGTGGCTGCCGCCCACGCGCTCGATGCGGGTAGCGACGGCTGCAGCTGTTGGGGCGATGGCCGCTGTCGCAATCCTGCAGTTGCTGCTCGTCACCGAGCTTCTTGAGTTCGACGTCCAGGTCGTGCTTGTCGTGGCGACGTTCTTGGTGGTCTATGCCTGGGTGATCGCGGTCAGCTCGACCGGCCACCGCCATGGCATCCTGCCGCGGTCCGTGACCCGCTTTGGGCTGCTGCTCGGGGTGTCTTATCCGGTGGGTCTGGTCATTGCCGCGGCCGGTCTGCTCTTTCCTTGGGGCTCGCCAGCCCAATTCGCCTTCGTGATACCTGGCGTGGCCATCGCGGCCATTGGCTGGTTGGGCCTTCCGGTATGGCCGTTGGTGCTGGCCCGCACGGTATTTAGCAAAGCCCCGTCGCACTCCGTCAGCTAAAAAGAAAAGGAATGGCATGAGAACTGCGTACAAGGTCCTCGCATACATTGTGGCCGCCGAGGTGGCTATTCAGGCAATGGTCATGGTCTGGGCGATTGCCGGGCTCGTGAAGTGGGTGGACGCCGGCGGTGTGTTCGACAAGTCGCTGATGGAAAGTGAAGGAACGCCCTTCACCGAGGTGTTCGGCATCATCGTGCATGCGATCAATGGGACCTTCGTGATCCCGGCGATTGCGCTGCTGCTGTTGATCGTGTCGTTCTTCACCAAGGTGCGCGGTGCGATCAAGTGGGGTGCGATCGTGTTCCTTCTCACGGTCGCGCAGGGGCAGATCGGCTTCCTCGGCCATGAGTTCCCGCTGGCCGGTGCGCTGCACGGTCTCAACGCCCTCGCCCTTTTCGCCTCGGCCCTCTACGCGGGTCGCCGGATGCGCAACGCGGCATCCCGGAGTGCTGTCACGCCTGCCGACGAACAGGTCGCGGCGCCGGTCTCATGACCCGCGACGGATCGTATGGCGGCATGGGCACGGCGCGCGTTCAGCGGTGGCTGCGGGTCGCACTACCGGTGCTGGCAACCGTGGCCATTGTGGCTCCGTTGGCCTGGATGTGGCAGGCCAGTCGGATGCCCGCGGCGTATTCGGTGATGGAGATGGGCTACCTCGATTACGGCGGTGGCGTCCAGCCCGCTGCCGGGCACGCCGGTCACGGGCAGGGCAACGGGCACGACCACCCATCCGGGCCCGCGCGCTCGATCACCGACCTGGTAGCCGATCCAGCGCGAAAGGCGGACGTACGGGTCGACCTCGTGACCCGACAAGAGGTGCTCACGATCGGTGGCCGATCCATCGCCGGATTCACCGTTAATGGCACATCACCAGGCCCGGAGATACGCGCCAAGCAGGGTCAGCTGATCGAGGTGCACCTGCACAATGAGTCGGTCGCCGCCGGCGTCGCGCTGCATTGGCACGGCCTCGACGTCCCCAACGCCATGGACGGCGTCGCAGGTGTGACTCAAGATGCGGTGCCAGTCGGAGGTGAGTTCACATACCGCTTTGTCGCAGATCGGGCTGGCTCGTTTTGGTATCACTCCCACCAGGTTTCCAACCCGCAGGTTGCCGGAGGGCTGCTCGGGTCGCTAGTGGTGACCCCGCAGCCGGGCGTCGCGCAGCAGGCCGATGTCTCAGCGATCGCCCATACCTATGGGGGTGTTCGGACCATCAATGGCAAGGCCGAGAACCTCTGGGTACCTGCGCGACCCGGCCAGCGTGTTCGGGTACGGATCACCAACACCGACAACGGGACGATGCGGATGTGGACCAGCGGGTCCTTCCGCCTGCTCGCGGTGGACGGCACCGAAGTGAATCGACCCAGAGAGGTGTCCGATCGTGCGGTCACGCTCACCGCGGGCGCCCGGGCCGACATTGAGGTGCAGGTGCCGGGTGCCGGTTCAGCGGTCAGGATGCAACTGTCAAAAGCGACTGCGGTGATCATTGGACCGCAGGGCGACGACGTACCTGTGCCGCCGCAACCTGGCAAAGAGTTGGACCTGCTGACCTACGGCTCACCAGCCCCGCTCGGCTTCGACCCGGCGCAGGCCACCCGACGCTTCGACTATCTGATCGGTCGTCGACCGGGCTTCGTCAAAGGTCGCCCGGGAATGTGGTGGTCGATCAATGGCCACCTCTATCCGAACGTCCCAATGTTCGTGGTTCGCGAGGGCGACGTGGTGCTGGTGCACGTCGAGAACCGCAGCTCCGAAGTGCACCCGATGCACCTGCACGGCCACCACATGGTCGTTTTGGCTCGCGACGATGTGGCAGCAATCGGAAGCCCCTGGTGGGTCGACTCGCTCAACGTCGCCGCGAACGAAAGCTACGACGTCGCCTTCGTGGCCGACAACCCTGGAATCTGGATGGACCACTGCCACAACCTCAAACACGCCGCCGACGGCATGGTCGCCCACCTCATGTACGAGGGATTCGACACCCCATACCGGCTCGCAGGACCGGCAGAGAACCGGCCAGAATGAGGCCGGCCCCGTCATCGGCCCGGCTGATCGAGTGCGGCGGTGAGGCTAATGGTGCTCACTAGCTACGCAGGGTGTTAGCCTTGTGACCGCTGCAAGCACAGCCGTCCTCGGGCTGGAGATAGCCGTGTATGTTGGGCCGCTTCTCCTAAGACTTCTCGCGCCGAGGTAGCAATCGGGAATTCCCCAACCCCTCTGGCGCGGTCATGGCCCAAAAATGCAAAGCTTCCGGCTCTCATCGGATTTGGTGATGAGACTGACGAGATCGGCAGCGAGGCGCGCGAGCGTCTGTTCGAGGCGTTCGTTGCGTGCAGGACAACGCTCGATGACCTCTCGGGTCGGGCGGCCGCGCTCGGCGAGGACCTCAGTAGTCAAGTCATCGCAGCACATCTGACCGGAAAGTGCTGCGTCTCGCCTCATAAGCACGACGTCGTTGCCGCCGCCATCAACGCTCGCCTTCGCGAGCTGTCACTGCCCGCAGCAGCTCCCTACGTAAACGGATTCTCAAATGGCTGATGGCCGCCTGGGTTGGCACATTCAATTACGGCCCGACTTCTCGATGTTGTGACATCGGAGCCGATGGCAGCACTTCCCTCAAAAGCTGACGCCAGCTGCCGCTCGCCCGGCCTATCAGGCGTTCTTTGCGCATCTGGCGTCACGTTTTGAGGGGCTCAACCACTCGGGTACGGGGTGAGCAGCTGGTCCACAGGGGCATAGTCGTCGGTCAGCACCGCAGCGTCACCGGTCCACGCGGCAAGCTCTGCACCGGTGATCACATCCCAGTCAGGCCCTCGCTCTGCAATCCTTGCGGCGATCGAGGCGACGTTGAGGGGTGCGTTGGAGGCGATCACGACCAGGTTGCCGCCGGCCTTCTCCCCATGAGTCAAGGTATCGACCTCGGTGGCGAGCGCCACATGATCAAATGTGTCGGCCAGAGTCGCGACCTCGGCACGCGCGAACGCGAGCGGGCCGTAGTCCAAGAGATTGATCACATAGGTTCCCTCGTCGGCGAGCACCCGCGCTATCTCACGCACTGTCTCGCGTGTGGTGAGGTGCCACGGCACGCTGACACCACCGAATGCATCGCCCAGCACCAAGTCGCGACTGTCATCGGCCAGCCGGCCCAAACCGAGCCGTGCGTCTTCGACGCGGACCTCGATGGCCTTGTTTTCCAGGTCGAACTGCTCGTTGTCGATCTTGACAACGCCCGGATCGATCTCGGACACCAAGCTGGATGTGCCTGGACGCACTCGTTCGATGTAGCGCGGCAGCGTTAGCCCTCCACCGCCGATGTGATAAACCCGCAGCGGCTCGCCTTCGGGATATTCGGTGTCGATCACCGACGCGACGGCTTTGGCGTAGTCCCAGTCGAGATAGGTCGGGTCCTCGAGGTCGACGTAGGAATGCGGTGCGCCATCGAGCATCAGGACCCGCCCGGAGGCTCGGTCTTGGTCAGGCACAACCACAGCGCAGTGGTAGATCGTTTCCACGTCACAGCCACCCGGCGCGACCGCGACCGCCCCGCCGGCGACGACCACCAGCACGGCCGGTGTCACGGCTGACCGCCAGCCGCGTGCCCGGAACTCGACCACCGCTCCGGCGAGGACTAACACAGCCCCAAGACCGACCATGATCCCGCTGACCGGCAGCCGTGAAATCAGCACGAAGCCGGTGACGACCGTGCCCACAATGGCCCCGGCGGTGCCGATCGCAGAGAGCCTTCCGACGACCGTCCCGGTCTCGTTGAGAGTGGTCAGCCTCAGCTTCGTGACCATCGGTGTAACGGCCGCGAGGAACGTACCAGGCACGATGATCGCGAACGTGGAGACCAGCATCAGCAGCACGCCACGATCGAACGCCGCCGCGCGTACGGCGAACGGAGTTGCCGCCACTGCCACGCCGGACACTGCCAGCAGCGGACCCAGCGCCCGGCGCGGCGATATCAGGTCGGCTGCCCGGCCGCCAGCCCAGGAGCCCAAGGCAATGGCAGCCAGCGCAACGCCGATGACCAAGGTGCTCGTCTCCAGCGTCAGGCCGAGGTACGGGGCCAGCAGCCGCAGCGCCACCACTTCGACGACCAGCACACTGGCCGAGGCACCGAAGACCAATGCTGTCGCGGCGTAGCGGCCCAACTCGGGTGACTCGGGCCGCGCGACAACGATTTCGCCCGACTTGCTGCTCATCGGTGGATCATGCCACGCGTCAGCTAAGGAGAGCCGGTAGCTGTGAGGCGATCGCTGACCCTCCCGGGCCACAGCCTCGGCACAGTGCGACATTAGGCTCATGCCAGGCCGATCCTTGAACGGAGGTGTCGATGGACATCGTTAGTCGTGGCTTCAGGGGACGGAGGCGGGACGGTAGCGGACAATTGCCGCCGGGACAGTACCTCACCAACGACTTCCCGGTCCTTTCGGCGGGACCAACCCCCCGCATACCGCTAGATGCCTGGGAGTTCACCATCACCACCGAGCTGGGCGAAAGCCATCAGTGGAGTTGGGCGGAGCTCATGGCTTTGTCGGCCGAGTCAATAACAGCCAACATCCATTGCGTGACGCGTTGGTCCAAGCTCGATACGGTCTGGCGCGGAGTCTCACTCGACACCCTGCTCGCCGACATCGAGACCGAGGCAGACTTCGCGCTGGTCCACAGCTACGGGGGTTACAGCACCAACCTGCCGCTGGAGGATCTGCTCGACGGTAAGG
>JBKOZG010000085.1:0-4481 GCA_046725775.1 Actinomycetota bacterium
GCTAGGAGCACCTCGGAGATGCCAGAGCGTGCCGCGGCGACAACGTCCACGACCTGCCGCCACGCGTTGGGCCGCCCGTCCACCCTCTCGGCGGTCCACCGAGTGACCGCCATGTCGCCGTGATCGGCGACCCGAACTCCGTGCGCGCGGAGTGTCTCCAACAGCCCAGCTTCTCGAAGCGCTGCGGGACCTTGCTCAATCCCAGGCCAGTGGGCGGCAACGCTCGACGGCACACCGAGCACGCCCCACGTACGGGTGCCGGCTTCTGTCTCACTCGACATAGCCACACCTTAGATTCGCGTACTCGCGGGCTGGTCCCTGCATGGAGCCGCTTACTCGCGGGTATAGAGAACTCTGTCGAGAGGAACACCGTGGTTGCTCTTAGTGTCATCTTGTTGCTCTTGGACCATCCCATCAAGATGAGCATTATTTTCTGGGCGATCGGAATTATCGTCCTGGTGATCGGGGCCGTATTCCTTATCGTTGATCAGAAGAGCCGCGCCTTCGGTAGACGCAAGTACAGGTATTAAGGCCGGGGCCAGCGGCCAAGTGGATCATGTTGCAACGCTGCTGGCAACCCCGCACCTTACGCGATGGCGCGGCGCTCCTTGATGGCAGCTCGGAGGGCCGCACGCACGATGGATTCGCCATGCTGTCTAAGTAGCTGGTCTGCCCCTCTCTCACCGATTTCGAGCGGGATTGCGTACTTGTCAAGCGCATTGATGGCGTTGATGATCTTGACCCGGGAGAGGTCATCCTCCGTGTGGTGCAGGCGTCCGTCTTCGCTGCTCTGCTGCTCGCTGATCAACGGAGTGATGCTCGGAATGAGCGTCTGGCTGTGATCGACTGCTGCGTGGCCTTGCTCGGCAGTGTCGGCGACTCTGATCAGCTCCACATCGACGTTGTCAGGCTGGCCCCTCCTGCGTCGATATCGCGAGTGCCTCGTGCGGCTCATCGAACGAAGCCGGCGGCTAGAAAACCCGATCCCGGAGGAGGGATTGACGCTCGCTTCTGGGGTATCGCCGACTATCTCCAGTGGCTCCGAGTCCCAAATGAGCTGGAAGCGGGGTTTACTGTTCGGATCTGTGAGCGCGCGGCCGATTTTGGTCATACCGAGGTTTTGGCGACGGTCTCGAAGACCCAATCGTTCACGGGCGACGACATTGCCGTGCTCCTCGCAGATAGCCCCAGTCAGGGTCTGACCTCGATACGACACTGCAAATCGATGGGTCGCCGGGTGATCGCAACAGCTACAAGATTGCGCCACTTCTTCCCTCCAGCTGCGGCCGCCGTCCTCGCTTTTAGTAGATAGACGGTAAGCGATCAGTCCGCGACGGTGGCGTTAATGGACAGATCTTCGGCGTGTCGTCTGTGGCCCAGGGTGCCCACAGAATGTTGGGGTCAGTACGAGCAAGATCATCGCGGAAGCCCGTTCCATGATCGGCTCGGCTAGCTTGGTGATGAAGGCGTAGACCGGCGAGATCACGCACAACTGGTCAATCTCCTCGGAACCCACCAACGGACGATCTGCTCGACCATGGCCGATGTAGTGCCTTGGTTGGCCAACTGATGAGAACACGGCGCGCCTCCGCGACAAGCTCGATAGTCAGCCTTTTCTTCCACTGCCTCGATCGCGCTTCGGGCTTGCGCTGGGAACCCTTATGTCATGTCCTCGACAAGCTCTGGAAGCCCTTTGGACCCATTCTGCGTCAGATCAAGCCGGTTCACGGCCTCGGCGAAACGCAGGTAGGTGTCGACACTGGCAATGACAATGCGTGCATCTATCGTGAGCAGTTCGATGCCCACAAGGGACACGCGAACGTAAATATCGATCACCAAACCCTTGTCCAAGATCGTGTCGATGACATCAGCGAGGCTGCTGGGCGAGGGGCGCTCAAGATAGCGATTGCGAGGTTGGGATGCGACGGTCATGAACTCAAACTCTCGTCAGGCCCGTTTGACTGGGCACTGGCTGCTCAGCTGCTTCATAGCCGGCTAACTCAGGCTCCCGTATACCCTCCCGGACCTAGGTCGAGACACCCAACCTTCGACCTATGTCCGGTAATCAGGACTCTTTGTCATGCACTGGCCTCACGTCGTCCCTCGCGTCGTTGCACCGCCGCCCATTCCTTGATGGTTGGTCTGCTGCCGCCAGGGCTTGGTGGCTCCGCCATACGCGTCCGAGAAGTGAGGACAAGACCTGCACGCGATCGACGCGGCTTGGAGTGGAGGACAAGGCGCTTGCGTAAGGCACGTAGTCCCTTACGAATAAGGGAATCCTGAGGTGTGGCAGGTGTTGGAATTCGAACCTTTCCGCAGGACTTTCGGATCAGGGTCAATGCCCCCGAAATGCCTTCTCACTAGGTACTTCACTGCTCAGAATTGCTCGTTGTTACTCACGAGTTCTCAACGAGTAACGGAATCTTGACGGAATATGATCTTGAAAGGAGGTGGGAGCAAATCTGCACTTTGAGCGCAGTTGAAGCTTAAGGACTCGAACCCTGATCTCTTCCATGCCAAGGGAGCACGACCGACCACAGAAACCTTAGGGACAGTGGCGCGTCCAGCTGAGCAGCGACACAGCAAGAAGATGTAGCTGTCGCTAGGACCAGACACAGAGGGCAGCACAGATGATCACCAACCCGATCGTGCCAGGCTTCCATCCCCACGCGGCGGTGATCCGGGTCGGCGACCCGTACATGATCGCCACGAGCACCTTCGGGTGGTTCGCCACCTCAATGCGCTCCCGAGCTGCAGCCCTCCATCCAGTCGCAGAATCGGCGCCGTGATGGCCAACGTCCTTATCGTGAGCGGCGCTGCCGCGTACGCCGACCCGTGGCACCCCTTCGCCCAGACCTCAGCTCGGCTCGCGGACATCGTGGCCGCCAGCGGGCACGCCGTCTCGATCAGCGAGAAGGTCGAGCCCGCCCTAGCCGACCTCCGCGGCGTGGACGTCGCCGTCGTCAACATCGGCTGCCCGCGTCCCGATCGGCCCGCCGAGGCACTTGTGCCGGTGGCCGTTGGGCTGACCGCGCACCTCACGAGGGGTGGTGGACTGCTGGGCGTCCACGTCAGCTCGACCTCCCTCACAACGATGCCGACCTGGCCGGCCGTGCTCGGCGGCCGCTGGGTCCGCGGTACGTCGATGCATCCGCCTCAGGACGTGGCTCACGTGTACCTGACCAGCGCCCCGCACCCGATCCTGATCGACCTGACCGGCTTCGACGTCCTGGACGAGCGTTACAGCTACCTGGAGCTGGAGCCGGATGTGGTTGTGCTTGGTGAGCACATCTACGACGACCGACGGCGCCACCCCATTCTTTGGGCCCACCACCACCTCGGCGGTCGAGTCGTCTACGACGCGCTCGGCCACGACGCGCGGTCGTACGACAGCGCGGGCCACGTGAGGTTCGTCCAGCGCAGCATGGCCTGGCTGTTGGGAGAACTCTGAAACTCGCGCTTTCCGAGGTCGGCGGGCCCCTAGCCGAGTCTGCTCCGAGCCGAAAGATTAGGCCTAGCCAGACGCCTATTCGGGGAGTGGAGCTAAGGGGACTCGAGCCCCTGACCTTCTTGTTGCGAAGGCATGGCGTCGATCCGATCGGGCGCGAGCATGGCGTGATTGACGTGCAGGTCGCAGCAGGCGGGCCCTGGTTGCACCGCGGGGGCACACATGGGGCACACGGCTAAGGCTCAGCCTCCCCCGGCGACTGAGACCCACGCTGTGCCACTTGCGAGTGGGTCCGGCAGTCGGCATCCCCGGCAGGGGTAGGTACTGCCCTGATTGATCGCCGTGTCCAGGGTGGGTCTGGCACGAAGCCGCGCAGGCTCATGGCGCGCTGACATCGCGGAAGTGTCGACGTCTATTTCGGGGCTGAGCCAGGTGTGAGGATGGCTTTGAAGATCGATACCTTGCAATGCAGCGTTGGCGTGGCGGGCTCAGAGACGCCGCGCATGGCAGTGGTTTTGCCAGCGCCGGCGGGAGCGACCGCGAGCTGCAAACGAGCCCCCCGACGTGCACATCTGCCAACGGAACCGGTTGATCATCCGGGTCCGCTCCCCGACCAAGTCATCGCTGGTCGCCGCTACTACCGAAGGCGGCTCCTGGCGGGGGATGCGCCCGGCCGATAGCACACCTCAGTCGTCAAATCGCGGCGCTCAGAACATGAGGTTGCACTCCGCGCCGTGGCAGGACAGGCAGCAGCACGCTGCCGAATCCGGCTCTTTCAGATCAAGGGCCGGCTCCGCCCGGCCAGCCGGCGCGTGTCCTCACTTCGCTGCGCGCCGCGCCGCCGCCTGGGTTAGCGCGCCACGCGGTAGCGAAGGTAGACGACTCTTGAACTAAAGGTGCGGGTCTCGACGAGATCGAGATCCACCCGGCGCTCGCGCTGGGGAAAGAACGGAATGCCACCGCCAACCAGCACCGGGTAGACCCTGTCTCTTATACACATCTCCGAGCCCACGAGACTCTCACACGCATCGCG